>JBBRUM010000250.1:0-5783 GCA_038247815.1 Tepidisphaerales bacterium
AACCGGTCCAGCTGCGCCTCCGGCAGCGGGTAAGTTCCCTCCTGCTCCAGCGGGTTTTGCGTCGCAAGCACGAAAAACGGGTCCGGCAGTTTGTAGTCCTGCCCCATCACCGTCACGCGCCGCTCCTGCATCGCCTCGAGCATCGCCGCCTGCGTCTTCGGCGGTGTGCGGTTGATCTCGTCCGCCAGCACGATGTTGGCAAAAATCGGCCCCCGGTTGAACTTAAACGCCCGCTGACCCGTCCCGGGATCCTGCTGCATGATCTCCGTCCCCGTGATGTCAGACGGCATGAGGTCCGGCGTGAACTGAATCCGTTTGAAGCTCAAGTCCAGCGCCTGCGCCAACGTCGAGATCAGCAGCGTCTTCGCCAGCCCCGGCACGCCCACCAGCAGCGCGTGCGACCGTGTGAAAATCGCGATCAGCAACTGGTCGATCACCTCGTCCTGTCCCACGATCACCTTGGAAAGCTCGGACTTGATCGCAGCGTGCGCTGCCTTCAAATTCGCAACCGCCGCGAGGTCCGTGTCGGTGGCCGGGCCACCGGCTTGCATCGGAGCGCTCGGCCGCTGAACCGCCGATTCCGCCTGTACTGGGTTAGACATTCATTCCATCCGAGAAGAAAAACAGACAATTCAACCACGCATCACCTCAACCCCGCCCGCCAGTCGCCCAGCCAGTGCAGTCTACCTGCCGTGGGTGAAAACGTTGAATCGTCGTGTTTATCCTTTCAGGACGAATCTTCAAACCCCTACGGCCTCGGCTGACGCGCGTCGATCGGCGGCGGCGACACGCTCCCCGGTGTCACCCGCTCGGGTTTGGGCCCGGGTACGATTCGTTGCGGCCCCCCACCCGCCCGCCCGGGCAACCCCGCCCGCCCCGGCCCGTCCTCTGACTCGTCCCGCCCCTGCCCTCCGCCCGTCCCCAACTCCGCCAACGTCGACGGAGACAAAAACGCCGCCAGCACATCCGCAGCCCGCAAGATCCCGCCCGTCTCTCCGCCAAACCACGCCCTGATCTGCGGCATCTGCACCCCAACCTCTGGCAACCACTGCCCCGTCGAAGCCGACATCGCCATCGGGCCCGCGCTCGTCGGTACCACAATCACCTCGCCCACCAACACCGCCGGCCCGGTAAACCGCGTCTGCGTTCGCGGCGCCGTCTGCCACCCCCGCTTGCCGTCCGCCAAACCCAACGCCGCAAGCTCGTTGCCCTGCATGATCACATTCCGACCCTTCCCAGCCGGCCCCGCTGCCGTTCCCAGCACCGTGTACGCACCCGTCCGCTGCGCCGTCCACACCACCGCCAGCGTCCGACGGTCTAGCGCCATCACCGCGTCCAAATCCCGCGGCCCCACCACAATCACCTTCTCCGTCACCACCGGCGTCGACTGCCACCGCGACATCGCCAGCTCGCTCGGCGTGTTCCCCGCCTTCGCCGTCACCGCCCCCGGCACGTACCCCGCCGCACGCAACACCGACCCGTCAAACCGGTCCACCGCAAACACGGCCCCACCCGGAGCAACGATCACCCGGTCCCCGTCCACAGCCGGCGCCGTCAAATCGTCCCACAACCCCGGCGCTCGCGCCGCCGCCAACTCCTCCGCCCGCGCATCCCCCCTCCCCCGCGCCGTCGCAACCTCCGACAACGCCCCCAGCGCCGTCTTAAACATCACCCGCCCCGTCATCAGCTCCATCCCCACCAAGTACAACCTCGCCCCCCCTGCTCCCGCCACCGCCGCCCCCATCACCGTGTCCGCCGCCAGCGCGTACGCATACCCCCCAGCCACCGCAGGCATCGACGCAAAATGCATCCGCTTGGCCTCGGAATCCCCGCCCTCACCGTCCGTCGACCACAACACCTCCCCGTCAGCCGACCGCAACGCCCGAATCGCCCCCCCAAACTCCCCTTCCCCCCGCGCCAGCACCACCCCCGGAACACCCGCCTCCACCACACCGTAAACCGGAAATTCCAGTCTCCCCGGCCCAGCCGACACCGGCCTCTTCGACCGCCCCGCCGCCGGAACCGACGGCCACCCCCACACCACCTGCCCACCCCTCAATCCCAAAACATGCGTCGCGCTCCCCACGTACAGCCTCATCTCCGACCCATCGCCCTCCCGAACCACCGCACTTCGGAAATTCCCCAACCGGTCTGGCATCTTGTTGAACCAGAAATAGTCCAGCAGCACCCCCCTCACCGGCCCGGGATCCAGACTCCGGCCAGTCGCGCTTCCGGCTTCCGCCGTCCCCACGCCCCACCCCGCCGCCCGCGCCCTCAACTCTCGCCCAGACCGATCGTCCCCCCGCGCCTCCAACATCGCCGCAGCCGCCACCAACGCCTCACCCCCCACCCCCGTCGGCCCGGCCCTCCGTGCAAACCGCAACATCTCGCCCACCTCCCCCGCCGCCCGCACCCGGTCCCACTCCCGCCCCATCTCCACATCCTCCCGCACCGCCCGGTCCAGCGCCGCCCGATCTGATGGCCCGAGCTCCCGCAACAACGCCTCAAGCCCCACCACCCCGCCACTCCCCGCCCCAGCACTAAGTAGCACCTGCCGGCCACGCCGCAGTAACTCGCCAAGTCCCTCCCACCCGCGCGTCGCCCCGTTCACATCCGCACTCCGCACCTCGAGTAGCGCCGCCTCCACCCGCTGGGCCTCAGCCGTCGGGTCCAACCCCGGTATAAACCGCTGCCCCCACGCGACACCGCCCCCCCCGGCCATCGCCAGCACCACCGCCCACCAACCCGCGACGCGCACCGGTACGGCCATCGCCCCATCATACCCCGCCGCCCGTCCCCCGCCCCGATACACACGGATACTCCGATCTTCCCCGCTGCCTGCCTACCCTCACCGCGTGTTTGAACTGCCCGTCGCATCGGTCCCGTGGGAGTCGCCCCTGTTTTGGGCGCTGCTCATTGGCTGGATCTTCACTGTCGCCCTGCACGAGTTCGCCCACGGGTTGGTCGCCCACTTCGGCGGCGACTACACCGTCCGCGAACGCGGCGGGCTGACGCTCAATCCGTTCCAATACATCGACCCGCTGATGTCCATCGGCTTGCCGCTGCTCTTTTTGATCATGGGCGGCGTGCCCCTCCCCGGCGGGGTCACCTACATCCGAACCGACCTGCTCCGGTCCAAGGCCTGGGAGTCCACCGTCGCCCTCGCCGGCCCGGCGATGAACTTACTGCTCCTCTGCCTCCTCACGCTCTGCATGCACCCCGCCTTTGGCTACTTCGACTACTCCGTACCTGTCGAAAGTTGGACGAACCTGCAAATTTTCGTCGGAGCCCTCGCGACTTTGCAGGCCATCTCCGTCGTTCTCAACCTCCTCCCCGTCCCCGGTCTCGACGGATTCAACGCCATCTCCCCCTACCTGAATCAAGATTTTGTCATGAAGGTCAGGACACCTCCGTTAAATTTCATAATTCTTGCCGTCCTCTTTCTCATGGTCCTGAGGCTCCCCATTGTCTGGCAGCTCACCGGAAAATTGCTCTTCGGGGTGCCTCGCCTCATGGGCATGGGCGATTCCACCGCCATTCGGATGTTCGAGTCCTTTGGGATCGCGTTGGGTCGTTAATCCGCCATCGCGGCAGCGCCACTCCGACGTCTCCTCGGGAGTTAGAGCACACTAACAAAGGTTATCGAACTTTTGAGCTTTAACCATTCACCTCCCTCCCCCTTGCAGCCCAATGAAACCGTTTGTATAGAGTATTCTGGCTTTGATGCATCAGCTCAGGCTCGGATCCTTCTGAACGCTGTCCGGACCGAACCGAAAGTCATTTGGGTCGTAATATTTGAGCAGGCCGACTGACGCCTACGTAAGGCCTTCAAACCTCGGTTTATCTGTCGTGGAGATCTGTGAGATGAATCACTGCGTTGTAGACCAACTGTTGCTCGTTCGTGTCGAGGGCATGCATTGTCATCGCTGTGAAGACGTGCTTCGGCATGCGTTGGTGCTTCAGGGCGGGATTCATGAGGTCGAGGTCGATTTCCCGTCGTCGCAGTGTTCCGTGTTGTTCGATCCGGCGGTGGGCGAGGTGGAAAGATACGCCGATGCAATTCGTCGCGCGGGTTATGTTGTGGCCAACTTGACTGTGCTGCGCGCACCGCACGATTCCGAACATGCCCAAGCGTCCTTCGCCTGAATAGCTTGTGGGCGGCTGCATAAACTCCCCCATGCCGCAGATTCCCTTCCCGACCGACACGCTCGAAAACTACACCTTCCAGATGGGCGCCGCCCGCGCGAGACTCGCGCTGGCGGTCGACTTGGTAACCGATATCACCATTCGAATCGGCAACCACCGCGTGTACACCCACGCTCCCACCGGGAAAACCAAACGCGACGCCGACGTCGAAGCCGCCCTCTCCGAACTCGAACACGTTCGAAAACTGCTCACCACTGCACTCGCCGAAAGGCCCTGAATCCCCCGCGCCCCCCAAACAAGGGGCCGGCGACGCGGGAGAGAAGGTTGAGGGCGACGGAGGGCGCGTCGCCGGCGAAGGGGGTCAGTGGTTCAGGGTCTTCACTCCCCCGCCGGCAAGCTGGGCGGTGCGGGCAGACTGGGGGCGGCCGCGGGATCGTGCTTTTTGAAGCTGATCCGCGCCCCGATTCCGAGCAGCACGAACGAGCTCGACATGGCGAGCACGCCCCACTGCAATGGCGACGTGGGGGCGAACCCCCACGCCCACCGCCCAGCCGACGAGAGGGCATCCCACACTGCCGTGGACGTGGACGAGGCGGTGCCCAAGACCGACCGCAGCGCGGCGGAAATCTGGCCACCGGTCGGCCCGAACAGGTAACCAGCGCCGGCGACCACGCCCGCGACGATGGCGCGACCGATGAATCCAGGGGCGAAGACCCACACCGAAGTGAGATACACCGCAGCCAGCGACGCCGCCCATGGCTGGAGGTACGTCCCGGGCGACACTTCCAGCGCCAAATGTTCTAGCGGGCGGAACGACACCCATGCGGCCAGGACGAGCATGACAATCCGCAATGCCTTCCGAGCCCGGTCGGTGTCTTTATCGGGTGCACGCAACCGCGACAACACGAGCACCAGCGCCAGGAGCACGGGCGTAGCGTGCGGGGCGGTGAAGGGCGTGTCGTACACGTAGTGCAGGATTCCGATGTGCGTGATCAGCGACAGCCACGGAATGACGACAAGCAGTACGTGCGGCGGGGTCGGGCAGTCGCCAGCTTCGCCCCGCGTGCCGCGGAACGCCGCGACGTCCCACACGGCCCAGACGGCGGTGGCGACCCACCACGCTATGTAGAGGTGTCCCGGGCCGACGCGTGTGTCGCCGACGGCTTTGAGGACGCAGGGAATGGCCAGCAGGGCGAAGACGGCGAGGATTCCCGCGGCCCACAATCCCACCCCGACCCGAATGCGCAGCACCCGAACGAGCACCGTGGCCTTCACCAAGAACCCGGCGAACACCGCGGTGGACACCACGACGCCCGCGAACAGCCCCGACGAAACGACCTCGGAGACGAGGAACGCGGCGTCGGCCATGAACACCGCCCAGAGAATCAGGAGCTGCGCCGAGTCGCGCATGTCGGCGTTGGGTCCGGCGAACTGCCCTCCGCGGCGGCGACGGACCACAAGGTATAATCCCAACCCGAGCAGCAGCAACTCGTAAACCTGCATCGCTACGAGCAACGTCACCAGCCGACTGAATGCGATAGGGTTCCAACTCATCGAGTTGGTCAACAGCAGACAGCCGGCGAGCATGCACGCGGCTGAGAGCAGATAGAACGGGTTGTGGCGGCGGAGCGCGTCGC
>JBBRUM010000251.1:0-5774 GCA_038247815.1 Tepidisphaerales bacterium
CGCGTTCTCCAGCTCCCGCACGTTCCCCGGCCAAATGTGCCGCGATAGGGTCCCCAGCGCCGCATCCGTAAACCCCACCACCTCCCGCCCCATGTCCTTCGCCATACGCCGCAAAAACACCCCCGCCAGCAGCGGCACGTCCCCCGGTCGCTCCCGTAGCGGAGGCGTGCGAATGTTCACCACGTTCACCCGGTAATACAGGTCCTGACGAAACTGGTTCTTGGTAACCAGCTCGGCAAGGTCCATGTTGCTCGCGAGGATCACGCGCACGTCAACGGTCTTGGTCTCCGTCGTGCCCACCGGCTCGAACTTCCGCTCCTGCAGCACGCGCAGCAACTTCACCTGCATCGCCGGCGAGGAGGAGTTGATCTCGTCGAGAAACAGGGTTCCCCCGTCAGCCGCCAGAAATCGCCCCGGCTTGTCGGCGATCGCGCCGGTGAACGCGCCCTTGACATGTCCGAACAACTCCGACTCCAGCAGCGACTCCGGCAACGCCCCGCAGGACACTTCGATAAACGGCTTGTCCTTCCGCGACGACCGGTGGTGGATCGCCCGCGCCAGCAGCGACTTGCCCGTCCCACTCTCACCCGTCATCAGCACCGTCGTCCGACTCTCCGCCACAGCCGACACCAACTCGAAAATCCTGAGCATCTTCACATCGTGCCCCGCGATGTGCTCGAGCCCATACCGCGTATCCAATTGCCGCCGCAGTGTTTGGTTCTCCCACAACAACGACTGCTGCCGAACGGCCTTCTCCACGACCACGCGAATCTCGTCGTCCACGATCGGCTTGGTGAGGTAATCAAACGCCCCCATCTTCGTCGCCTGCACAGCCGCCTCGATCGTGCCATACCCCGTGATGACAATCACCACCACATGCGGAAACCGCCGACGCACATCCCGCAGAAAATCCGCCCCCGCACCCGCCGCCCCAGTCGCGCCCGATTTCGGCCCGGCGAGGTGAATGTCCGCCACCAGAATCTCAATCTGCCGACTCTCCAGCTCGATCGTCGCGTCCTCAAACCGGTCGCAGGTAAACACCTCATACCCCTCCCTCCGGAGAAAGAGGGAAAGAGACTGAAGCATGATCCGGTCCTCGTCGAGAACGAGCAGGCGCGGCTTGTGGTTCGAGCGGTTGGGTTCCATGGCGGGTTCCGTGTTGCGTGGATGCAACGTTTGGGGGTTGACGAGGTGCGTGGGCACCCTACTGGGTCTATCGGCAGGGGGGTGACGTTGCGTTGCGGCAACATTTGGGATTCCACGTCACCAGATCACTGTACCGGCTAGACGGTTTGATTCTGTACCGGCTGGACGGTATATTTTCGTCATGGCCGCCAACCTACGCGAACCACTCCTCCTCGCCGCCTGCCGCGTTCTCGGCAAGCGCGGCGCAATGGGCCTCACACTCGACGCCGTCGCCGCCGAAGCCAAAGCGTCAAAAGGCGGAGTGCTCTATCATTTCAGAAGCAAGAACGCGCTGTTCGAAGCGTTGCTCAAAACGCTCATTGACGACTTCGAACGTGAAGTCGACGGGTTCCTCAAAGTCGAGCCCGATGCGCCGGGGCGGTTCGTTCGGGCCTACATCCGTGCATCCTGTCGCGAGGAGACGCCGGAAGAAGCCGAGATGGGCTCGGCACTCCTGGCTGCCGTCGCGTCGGACCCGTCATGGGCCCGCGTGTATTGGCCGGCCATGGAGCGGTGGAGGGCACGGGCGATAGACGACGGCTTGGACGAACCGACAGCCTTGGCCCTTCTCGTCGCAGCCGACGGGTTCTCCCTCTGCAACTCTCTGGGAGTGGGCGAAGCGCGCAAGATCGTGCGCGAGGAGATTGTCAAAAAACTGATTGAATGGTCCGACCCCACGCGTCGTCATTAGAGCCTGTCAGATATCAGGTATTGAAAGCTTCAAGGAAGGTGTGCTGTGATCTGGATCGCGCTGAAAATGCTTGTTAACGACCGGTCGAAGTACTTCGGCCTGATCATCGGGATCACGTTCGCAACGCTTCTGATCGGGCAGCAGACGTCGATTTTCGTCGGAGCGTTGTCGCAAACCGTCAGCACGGTGAAGGACATCGGCAGGGGCGACATCTGGGTCAGTCGCAAGGGTGTGGAAACCATCGAGTTCTCCGACCCCCTGAAGGAGGGGGACTTGCTTCGGGTGCGTGGCGTCGAGGGCGTGAAGTGGGCCGTACCGGTCTACATGGGCGCGGGAATCATCCGCACGAAGACCGGGACAATGCGGCAGACGATGATCATCGGCTTGGACGACGAGACGCTGCTCGGCGCCCCGGGACGGATGATCTGGGGGACGCCCGAGGACCTCCGCGGTCGCGACGCGATTATTGTCGACACCGTCGCCCGGAAGGAGCTCTTCGGCGGAAACGTCACCGCGGGCGATACGCTCGAGGTCAACCGGCGGCGCGTTGAGGTCGTCGGCTTGGCGCGGTCAAGCCCGCAGTTCTCCGGGATGTCGCAAATCTTCGTCCGCCGTTCGGTCGCCGCGCAACTCACAGCCGAGCCGAACTACGCCGCGAGCTGGTTCCTCGTCGACGTCAAGCCCGGTGAGAACGTCCAAGCCGTCGCCGCCCGAATCAACGCCACCACCGGCTTGCACGCCCGGCCCCGGGACCAGCTCTCCCGGGAGGTCATCGAGTGGTTCCAGAAGAACTCGGGGATCACCGAGGTGCTCGGGCTGGCGATCGTGCTCGGGCTGGTGGTGGGGACCGTGATCGTGGGACAGACGTTCTACATGTTCGCCATCGAAAACATGCGATACTTCGCCGCGATGAAGGCGATCGGCCTGGGCAACGGGAAGCTGTTCCTGATGCTGATGGCCCAAGCCGGATTCGTCGCCGCGATCGGTTGCGGGTTGGGTTTAGGCCTCACGGCAGCGTTTTTCGTCACCTTCGCCGGCGACGACTCGCCGCTGCGCGGCATGGGTATCCCGTGGGAGGTAGCGGTGCTGACGACGGTGGTGGTCGTCGGGATGACGATGGTGTCGGCTGTGGTGAGCGCGAGAAAGGTGATCAACGCCGAGCCGGGGCTGGTGTTCCGGGCGTAATCCGTGACCGTAACGCTCAGAATTTCACGGCGAAGTCCTGTTCCGGTTCGCGGATGTCGGCGGTGCCGTGGCACTCGGTGGAGTAGAGAATCTGACCGTCGTGGCGCGGGCGGCGGCCCCTGACGATCAGGTTCGGGCGGTTGGCGGACTGGCCGCGGGTCTGCCGATTGTCGGGGTGCTTGTACCCGATGCGCACGAGGCGGCGCATCTGGTTCGTTGTGTTCATGTAGCTGCCGTGGATCGTATAGATGTTGAAAATCACGATGTCGCCGGCCATCGCGGACACCGGGGTGGTGTCCTCAAGGCGGAACTTCTCGGCTGGGAGGTGGGGTGTGCACGCCTCTTTCTCGCCCTTGGCGTTGGTGAAAGACGTGATGTGGTGCAGCGGCCCGAGCTTGTGTGACCCGTCGAGGAAGCGGATCTCTCCGTTGGCGTGGGACGTGTCGTCGAGGTGCACAAGGACATCGACGTAGCGGTCGTCCTGATGGTCGTAAAACGCAAGGTCTTGGTGCATTGGGAACGGTTGGCCGGTTTCGGGGGGCTTGACGTGCATGGTCGAGTGGTGGAGCTCGACAGGGGCGCCGTGCGGCTCATCGGCCCCGGCGAGGAGCTGCGACATCATCTTCGCCATGTTCGGCTTGGTGACGGCGGCCATCCAGTGGTCGGAGTAGTACTGCAGGTCGTGCATGGCGATGAGCTTGCTCTTGGCTTCCTCCTCGATGTTCATCAGCGCCTGCCGCCACGGCCCCGTCCAGCCGACGCCGATGTTCGCCCAATCCCGAATCATCCAATCCATGTCCGTACGCAAGTTCTGCGTCTCTTCGGGCGTAAACACCTTGGGAATCCGCAGGTATCCGTGCTCGCGGTAGAAGGCAATCTGGTCGGGGGTGAGAAGGTCCATGGTACGTGCTCCACATAGGAAGGTGGTATAGGATCGGACGCCGAATGGCGAAGGGCCACTCCGGTCACGTCATATTAATGCCATGGAATGGGCAAATCGACAATGGGAACGTTTGGGCTTTTATGGTACGAATTCAACACCCATGACCCCGGACGACTCCATCATCTGGCCAGCCCGCGCCTTGCCCCGTGTGGTGCTCGTCGGGTTGCACCCACTGGCTGTCCGGGCGTTCGACCACGTCTATAAAAGCCCTACCCACGCCGTGCACCTGCACGATTACGAGGGCGTCATCCGGATCGGCGAGCGCGAGTTCCCCCTCGGAAACGCCGTGTTCACCTGGTCGCCCGCGGGGGTCGAATCGAGCTACGACCTGCCACGCGCCGGAACCCACTGGGTCATCCACTTCCAGCCAGCCGCTGATTCCGCCCAGCCGGCGCTGCGACTCCCCCTGTGCAAAGACCTCGGCCGACACCGCGCAGAAATCACCGGCCGATTCGGGCGGATCGCCCGCCTGCAGGCTATGGAAACCAGGCGTTTAGCCGGCCGCGACGGCACACCCGCCGGCGAGGGCGCGCTCGCGTCGGCTGCGTCGGTGTTGCTCCTCGAGATGCTGACCTGGATCTCCCTGCTGGACGTGGTGGAAGGCCCCCGCACCGACGGCGGACCCGGCGCCGCGGTCGACGCGGTCAAGGAGTTCGTCGATCGAAACCTGCATCGCCCGCTGACCATCCCCGACCTCGCCGATCGCGTCGGGTTGTCTCAGAACTACCTCGCACGAGTGTTCAAGGAGCAAACCGGGATGACCATCCCGCGTTATCTCATGACCCAGCGGGTGGCTCTGGCGCGACTGCTCCTGCGGACGACCGATCTGTCGATCAAGCAGATCGGCGTCCGTGTCGGCTGCCCCGACCCCCAGCACCTCAACAAACTGTTCCGCGATATCGAGGGCGTAAGTCCGTCGGCGTACCGGTTCGGGGGGCGGTGAGGACGGGGCGGCGTTGCTGCGGGGTGGGTGTAACGCTTGGAGGGGTTGTGCGGAATTTTCTTGACACAAACACCAGCGCTCGGCGATAGTCCGCTAAACCGATTGTGCGGTGTCATTTTGCGTTAGTCTGCGTCGAATCGTACTCCTCTAGTGTACAACTTTTTTCGTTGCGCAGCGGAGGGGGATTTAGCCGCAGCGCGGGGTTGAATCGTACTCCTTTCGGGTACAACTTTTTTCGGAGGTCCGCGATGGCTGCTGGCAGTTTGAACCGAGGCGTTGTTCTGGGACGGGCTGTGGTTGATGTCTTGGAACCGAGACGGATGTTCGCCGCGTCGATCGGCTTGTCGCCCGAGGGCATTCTCGTGGTCGAGGGTACGGAACGCGCCGATCTGATCTCCTTCTCACTGAACAAATCCAATCCAGCCAAGCTCGACGTGCGGGTCAACCGCGTGGTCGGGCAGTTCGATGTCGCCGCCATCACCGGCGGCGTGACCGTTCGGGCACTTGGCGGCAATGACCGGGTGGTGGTCAATGAAAAGAACGGCGCGGTTCCGCTGGACTTCATGGTGTTTGCCGGCAGTGGCAACGACCGGATCGTCGTCGGCAGTGGCGACGACGTGGTGGACGGCGGGGCGGGCAACGATGACCTCGGCGGTGGCAAGGGCAACGACCTGCTCATCGGTGGCGCTGGCGGCGACAAACTCTCCGGTGGCGACGGCAAGGACGTACTCTCCGGCGGCGCGGGCAATGACAAGGTCAGTGGCGGCTCCGGCGACGATGACCTCTCGGGCGGCGATGGAAACGACCAGCTCGACGGCGGAGCCGGC
>JBBRUM010000252.1:0-5758 GCA_038247815.1 Tepidisphaerales bacterium
CTTGCCGCCGAAGTGGTAGTTGACGGCGGCGATGTTGGCTTCGGCGAGCTGGCAGATTTGGCGAACGGTTGCGTCGCGATAACCGACGTCGGCGAACACCTGCCCAGCGGCTTGGAGGAGGCGAGCACGGGTTTGGAGCGTCTCTTGTTCGGACATGGGCGGGGTGTAAAACGTTCGTTTGAATCTAGCGTTTCAATTGGATGTTTTCTAGTCAGCCTGCATTTCACCTTACAGGGAAGTCCGGTAAAGCCCCTAATTGCAGTTGCTTATCGCTCTAAAAAATTCTTCGCCCATTCAATTGGCCGCTCGGCCTATTCGGACCGACCGGGTGTGTCGGTCGATCATCCCCACCTAAAGCACGAGGTTTAGTCCACACCCGATCAAGGAAGCGAGGGCGAAACCGAGTGGCGAGCTGTCGCTCCTCCCATTGCTGGTGATCATCACCAAGATGATGGGAGCGCACGCGGATAGCCACAGGCGCCCGTAGATCGCTCTGGTCATTCCGAGTCGCCGCAGGGACCTTGCCAGGTTCGCGCTGGCTGGGTACGCCCAGTCCGACAACTCGCGGTAAAGCTTGACGTGTCGAGAGGTGCTGGCGGCGGGGGAGAGGAGCAGTCCGATCAGGACGCACGTGGCTACGTCGGCGCCGGATGAGCTTTCAAGACCGGAGGGTAAGACCGCTGCAACTACCAGCAATGCCAAACCCACTCCGGCCGGTGCACCCAAGCCGATTCGGGGACGCCAGGAGAACCCTTCCCGCGCCACGTTGCTCCCGACGATGGCGGGTGTAATGACCGCGATGGCGTGGATGGACATGCAGATCGCGATGCCAGCAACTCCGAGCACGAGAATGAGAAACCGCGACATGACGCACAAACCAGACATCACCGCGAGGAAAAGCAGCCGACGTGCGAGGCTGATCTGCGCAGGGGACAAAACTCCGCGATGCACCGCGTTGGACAGGTCACCGTCGGCCTTTGCCTCTAATACGAGAACGGGCTGGGGTGGTATTGCATTGGCGTGGAGTTTACCCGGCGGCGGGGGCGCGGTGTACTGTAAAGCGGTCGCCGAAGTGGGGGGCACAGCAACACGGGAGATGAGCATGCGGTATTTGATGCGGGAGAAGATTTGGGCGTTCGGCGACGACTTTGCCATCAAGGACGAGCACGGGCGCGACGTGTACCACGTGGACGGGAAGGTGTTTACACTGCGGCAGACGCTGGTCATCAACGACGCGGACGGCGGGGAGGTGGCGGTGATCCGGAAGAAGCTGCTGTCGTTCGGGCCGGCGTTTGAGATTAGTCGGGGGTCCAGCGTGAGTGTGATCAGCAAGCACCTGTTTACGATGTTTCGCGCGAAGTTCACGGTGGACGTGCCGGGACCGGGGGATCTCGAGGCGTCGGGGTCGTTCATGCAGCGGGAGTTCACCTTCAGCCGCGCGGGGCGCACCATCGCGACCGTAAGCCGGCGGTGGTTCAAGTTCTCCGACACCTACGGAATCGACATCGATGACGGCGAAGACGACGTGCTCATCCTCGCCAGCGCGGTGGCGATCGACCTTTGCATGCACCCGGACCGAGACTGAGGGCTAGGCGCGGGCGGCTGGTAAGTCGGCGGCTATCTCGCCGAAGTGGAGCAGTTCGTCCTCGTGTTCGTGGGTGAACTGGTTGGTGTAGAGCTCGAAGTACTTGCCGCGTAGCGCCAGCAGGTCGTGGTGGTTGCCTTGTTCCACGACCTTGCCGCCGGAGATGACGAGGATGATGTCGGCGCGTTTGATGGTGCTGAGGCGGTGGGCGATGACGAAGGCGATTCGGCCGCGGAGGACTCGGTCGACGGCGGTTTGGATGGCGCGTTCGGTTTGGGTGTCGACGGAGCTGGTGGCTTCGTCCATGACGAAGATCTGGGGGTCGGCGATGATTGCTCGGGCGAGGGCGATGAGCTGTTTTTGTCCGGTGGAGAGGCGGTTGCCGCCCTCGCCGACTTTGGCGTCATAGGCGCCGGCGAGGGCGGAGATGAATTCGTGCGCCCCGGCGAGCTTGGCTGCGTGTTCGGTTTCGGCGTCGGTGGCGGCGAGGCGGCCGTAGCGGATGTTCTCGCGGATGGTTCCGGAGAACAGGTGCGGTTGCTGGAGCACCATGCCCAGGCGGGATTGCAGCCAGCCGAGCGGGAGCTGGGTGTAGTCGGTGCCGTTGAATAGGATTCGGCCGGCGGTCGGCTGATAGAACCGGCAGGCGAGGGAGACGATGGTGCTCTTTCCGCCGCCGGTCGGGCCGACGAGGGCCACCGACTGTCCGGACTTGATCGTCACCGAAAAGTCGTGCAACACCGGCCGGGCGGGGTCGTAGCCGAACGATACGTTTTCGAACCGGATCTCGCTAATGGACTCTGGCAGCCCGGTGGTCCGGACGTCCGCCGCGTCTTGAATGTCGGGCTTGGTATCGAGGAGCGATTGAACGCGCTCGGCCGACGCCTGGGCGGATTGGACGGCCGTGATCTGCTGCGCGAGCTGCATCACCGGGAACTGCAGGAACGTGGCCCATTGGATGAACGCGACGAGCTGGCCGAGGGTGAACCCCGTGCCGGCCGAGACGTCGTAGCCGCCGCGGTAGAGCGCGATGGCGACGCCGCCGAAGCAGATCCCGGCGAGCAGCGGAACGAACACAGCGGCCAGCAGCGTGTTGCGCATGGCGTGGCCGTACATCTCGCCGGTGAGATTCGAAAACTCTGCGAGGTTTCGCTCCTCGCGGTTCATCGACCGCGTCGTCCGCACGCCCTGAAGCCCCTCGTTGTACGACGCCGTCACCTGCGAGTTGACCTTCCGCAGGGCGCGACTCGAAGCCAGCATGCGCTTCTGAAACCACATCGCCGTCAGAACCAGCGGCGGAACGATGCTCATCACCAGCAGCGCCAGCTTCCAGTTCGACCACAACATCGCCCCCGACACCAGCACAATGCACGACAAGCCCCACACGATGTCGAGAATCGCCCAAGACATCACCCGCGACAACGTGGAAACGTCGCCGGTGAGCCTCGCCATCAGCCAGCCAACGGCCTTCTTGTCGTAAAACGAAAACGACAAATCCTGCAGGTGCTTAAACGCCGCTACGCGCAGGTCGTAGGACACGTCGCAGGTGATCCTGCCGGTGACGCGGATGAAACCCCAGATGAACAAAACGAAGGTGACCACCAGCGCGCCGTAGAGGGTGAAGGCGCGGCGGGCGGCGTCGGGTGCGCCGGCTTTGGCGGCGTCGACGATTAGGCCGTTGCAGTAGATAATGGCGACGTCGAGCCCGGCGATCAGGGCGCCCATGACCATCACCGAGTAGATTTTGCCCCGGTGCGGTTTGGCAATGGCGAAAATCCGCCGCCACAGCGCCCAGTCCATCTTGCCTGAAAATGTGTCGTCTTCGAGCTCGGTTGCCATGGTGATGTTCTACGCCCGTGCGAGCGTCGCCTCCGGCGTTTCGGTCCCGAGTTCCTGCCGCAGGTCCTCCTCGAGGTCGGTTTGGATCTGCCACAGTCTCCGGTACAAACCCTCTTGGGCCACCAGCTCGTCGTGCGTGCCGAGCTGCGTAAGCCGGCCGCCCTCGAGCACCGCGATCTGGTCGGCGTGCATCAGCGTGCTCAGGCGGTGCGCGATGAGCAGCGTGGTGTGCTTGCCCGAACGCCGCTTGAGGGCTTCCAGAATTAGGCTCTCCGTGTGCGTGTCGACAGCCGACAGCGCGTCGTCCAGAATCACGATCGGCGCATCTCGCAGCAGCGCCCGCGCGATCGCCACCCGCTGCCGCTGGCCGCCTGAGAGCGTCACCCCCCGCTCGCCGACCACCGTGTCGTACCCCCTGGCGAAGCCCTCGATCGAGCTGTGCACCGCTGCGCTGCGGGCGACGTCCACGACCTCGTCGGCGGCGGCGGCGGGGCGGCCGAGTCGGATATTCTCCGTCACCGACTTGCCGAAGAGAAACGGCTCCTGCATCACCACGCCGAACTGCGACCGCGCGTACTTCCGCGGCAGCCCGGAGAGCTCCATGCCGTCCAGTCGGATCGACCCCGAGGTGTAGTCGTATAACCGCAGCAGCAGCGACACCAGCGACGTCTTCCCCGCCCCCGACGGGCCGAGGAGCGCCAGCGTCTGCCCCGGCGCAATCGAGAGCGTGATGTCGTCGAGGATCTTCTTCTGGCCGTGGGAGAACGACAGGTTGCGGATCTCGATGGCTCCCGACAGTCGCGCCGGCAGCGCGGTGGCGGGGTTCGCCGGTTCGGGGTCCAGCGGGTGCGAGAGAATCTCGTGGACCCGCCCCACGGAAACGACGGCTTTGCCCATTTCGGTCAGTGTCCGTCCCATTTCGCGCACCGGCCAGAGAAACATATTCACCACGGTGAGGAAAAATAGCAGCTCTCCCACCGATATCCGCCCAGACGAGACCGAGAGCAACCCGTACGCCAGCACGATCAAAATCTGCAAAAAGCACATCAAGTCCGACGCCGACCAGAAGTAGCTCATCACCCGGAACAGCTTCCAGTGGAAGTCGCGGTGCGCGGCGTTTTTCCCGTCGAACCGCTGGATTTCGAACTCCTGCCGGTTAAACGCACGCACCACCCGAATCCCCGTCAGGTTCTCCTGCATCACAGCCGACATCACCCCCTCGGCGTCGTCCATCTCCTTGAAGCTCCCCTTCACACGCCCGAAGAAAAACAGAGAGAACCCGACGATCACCGGGAGCAAAATCACAGCTGCAACCGCCATCCGCCAATCCGCCCAGAACATCAGCGGAACCGAGATCCCCAGCAGCAGCGCGGCCCGGGCAATCTCAACTGTCTGCGAACTGAAAAAGCTCCGCAGCGTCTCAACATCCGAAGTGCACCGCTGCACCAAATCGCCCGTCTGGTGGCGGTCGTGCCACGCCAGCGGCAGGTGTTGAAGTCGGTCGTACAACCGCTCCCGCAACGACCGCACCAGCCCCTCGGTCGCCAGCGCGACCTGCCGCCCCTTGAAGTACATCATCACCGCCGACAATCCGGCTGTAACCACGATCAGCGCCGCCGCGATCCACAGCGATCCCAGCGAACCGGCCCGCACGCCCAGCCCCTTCAGCAGCGCGACCGACCACCCCATCGCCTGCTCCGGGTTGCCGACGATCACCACGTCCACCGCCGCCGCGATGATCACCAGTGGCACGTAACCCAGCGCCACCCCCACGCCGAAATACCCCAGCGCGCGGGCGTACCCCCACCGGAACCTGGCGGTCATGTCGTAGAGCTGTTTGTACGCGTTGCCTTTTAGCTCGGCGGGTGGGGTGTTCATCGGCGCGCTGGAGGTTGAAGACGACACGCGAGGCGCTCCGTTTCAGGCAAGGACAGCATCCCGACAGCAACGTCGGACGCCTGGGAAATCCCCCGCGGGACGAAGACGACTTCGAATTGTGTTCTAAACGTCTGACCGCGAAGCTCGGACGACCCGCCCCGAAAATCGGGCGAGACCGTCAACTGTGGCACGTCGGCCAAAACCGCGCGGGCGGAAAGGAAGTATCAACGGGCGATCAGCTCGCGACGTCATCCCTCGCCCGCGTCAGCAGCTGCGAGTGCTCGGAATTTTCTGGTTCAAAGTGAGCATTTATGGATACCTCCGCTAAGACGAGAGGAAACACCTTAGCCGGTGCCACCCATCGGTGGCAAGTGATATTTCAGAAACCCACCGCACCCACGCTACAATCCCGCCCCCCATGGCCAAGAACATCACACCCCGCTCCAAAGACTACGC
>JBBRUM010000253.1:0-5755 GCA_038247815.1 Tepidisphaerales bacterium
AGCTTTTGGAGCTGACGCGGGAGCTCAAACCGGCGCAGAAGCTCGAGCCGGAGAAGCTGATCGTCTGGCTGTCGGAGCACGGGTATACGCGACTTGAGCAGGTGGAGGTGCCGGGGGACTTCGCGGTGCGGGGCGGGATCATCGACGTTTACCTGCCCGGCGAGCACGCGGAGAGCACGGAGGAGGTGGGCCTGGCCGTTAGGATCGATTTTTTCGACGACGAGATCGAGTCGATCAAGCGTTTTTCGCTGGAAACGCTGGGTTCGCTCAGCCCGATTCCGAAGGTGACGCTGCTGGACATACAGGGGAAGTTGCCGGAGGTGTCGGAGTCGGTGTCGATGCTGAGCTACCTGCCGGATGACGCGCTGGTGGCGATGTGGGCGCCGCTGGAGATCGCCGAGCAGGCGCGGAGTTACCTCGAGCGGCTGCCGGAGGCGGGGGGCATCTATCCGCTGCGGGCGATTTTGAACCTGATCCAGAAGGGGTGCGCTGATGGGAAGGGTTTCCGACGACTGGAGCTCACGCCGTTCAAGGGGAGCGCGCCGCTGGTGGCCGAGGCGGGCGCTCCGGAGATCTTGCTGCCGATCATGTCGCTGCAGCGGTTCGAGACGGAGTCCCGCCGGGCGATCGCCGAGCTCGAGGAGCTGTCGAAAACGCACCATATCACGGTGTTCTGTGAGAACGACGGCGAGCGGGAGCGGCTGACCGAGTTGCTCGGGCAGTCGTCGCAGAAGCTGGCTGGGGTGGTGGAAACGCCTTTGGGGTACATCCACCGTGGGTTTATCTTCGGCGAACCGGGGGGCCTTGGTTCGGGGGGCGCCGGTTCGGGAGGCACCGGGGTGGGAGGTGGCGGCTCGGGAGGCGGCGTCTCGGGAGGCGGTGGGATGGGAGTGGCGCTGCTGGGGCACCACGAGCTGTTCAACCGCTACGAGCAGCGGCGGCGCGTGCGGAAGATCATCGCGTCGCGCCCGGTGGATTCGTTTTTGGACCTCAAGGTGGGCGACTACGTCGTGCACGTGTCTCACGGGATCGCGAAGTTCACCGGGATTCAAACGCTGCAGCGAGACGGAAAATCCGAGGAGTATCTCCCGCTCCGGTTCGCGGATGAGGCGTCGCTGCACGTTCCGGCGACGCGGGTGAACCTGATCCAGAAGTATGTCGGCGGTTTCAGCGGCACGCCGACGCTGTCGCGACTGGGCAGCGGGGTGTGGGAAAAGCAGAAAGGGAAGGTCAAGGAAGCCGTTCTCGACATGGCGGCTGAGCTGGTAGAGGTGCAGGCGGCGCGGGCGAAGGAGGTCGGAACCTCCTTCCCGCAGGACACCCACTGGCAGAGGGAGTTTGAAGCCGAATTCCCCTACGAGCCGACGCCGGACCAGATCACCGCAGCCGAGGAGATCAAGGGGGACATGATCCGCCCACGGCCGATGGACCGCCTGCTCTGCGGCGACGTCGGATACGGGAAGACCGAGATGGCGATGCGGGCGGCGTTCAAGGCGGCGGAGTATGGCAAACAGGTGGCGGTGTTGGTTCCAACGACGGTGCTGGCTGAGCAGCATGAGCGGAGCTTCCGCGAGCGGATGAAGAGCTACCCGTTCGTGATCGAGGGGGTGTCGCGGTTCAAGACGACCAAGGAGGTGAAGGACACGCTCAAGCGGGCGAGCACGGGTGATGTGGACGTGCTGATCGGAACGCACAGGTTGCTCTCGAAGGACGTGAATTTCGCCGACCTCGGGCTGGTGATTGTGGACGAGGAGCAGCGGTTCGGGGTGTTGCACAAGGAGAGGCTGAAGCAGATGCGGCGGACTGTGGACGTGCTGACGATGTCGGCTACGCCGATCCCGCGAACGCTGAGCATGTCGCTGCTGGGGTTGCGGGACATTTCCTCGCTCACCACCGCACCGCAGGACCGCCGCAGCGTGGTTACCGAGGTGATGAACTACGACGCCAATCGTGTAAAGCTGGCGCTGCAGCGCGAGCTTCAGCGGGAGGGGCAGGTGTACTTCGTGCACAACCGGGTGCACTCGATTTTGGAGACGGCGGAGAGTCTCCAGCGGCTGGTGCCGGAGGCGCGCATTATTGTCGGCCACGGGCAGATGCCCGATGAGCAGCTCGAGGACATCATGCTCAAGTTCGTGAGGCACGAGGCGGACATTCTGGTGTGCACGACGATCATCGAGTCTGGCTTGGACATTTCAAATGCGAACACGATCATCATCGACAACGCCGACCGGTTCGGGCTGTCGGAGTTGCACCAGTTGCGAGGGCGGGTGGGGCGATACAAGCACCGGGCGTACTGCTATTTGCTTCTGCCGGCCGACCGGACGGTGACGCCGATTGCGCAGAAGCGATTGAAGGCGATCGAGGAGTATTCGCACCTCGGGTCGGGGTTTAAGATTGCGATGCGCGACCTCGAGCTGCGCGGGGCGGGGAACATCCTGGGGCCGGAGCAGTCGGGGCACATCGCGGCGGTGGGGTATGAGATGTACTGCCAGTTGCTCGAGGAGGCGACGCGGGAGATCCGGCAGGAGGCGAAGGAGATCACGCCGGAAGCGCACGTCGAGATCGGGGTAGCCGAGGTGATCCCCAAGGCGTATATCCCCGGCGACAGGGCGCGACTTGATGTGTATCGCCGGCTGACGCGGTGTACGTCGGTGGACATGATCGCGCAGCTCAAGCAGGACACGGTGGATGCATACGGCGCGGCGCCGCGGCAGTTCGAGGTGCTGCTGGCCATGACGGAGCTCAAGCTGCTCTCCGGGCACTTCGGAATCACCAAGGCGCTGCGGCAGGACGCCGACGTGGTGCTGACCGTGCGGGATGCGGCCAAAGTGCAGGTGGGGTTGCAGTCGGCGCCGGGGCGGGTGACGGTTCTTGACGAGAAGACGGTGTACCTGCGGATGCCGCCGGTATTTAACGAGCCGGAGACGCTGCTGATGACGCTGCGGAATCTGTTCCGCGCCGCCTACGACCGGGAGCAGGCGAACCTGCCGCCGGTGGACCCGAATGCGGTGGTCGCGCCGCCCCAGCCCGTGATGCCTAGGCCGACGCTGCGGCCGGATGCGATGTTCCCGAAAGCCGATGCGCCCAAGTCGGCTGGGGCGAAGAAGATCGAAAAGGTTGCGGCGCGGGAGGCGCCGGAGGAGAAGCTGACGGCGGAGGAGCGTGGGGTGGCGCGGGGGCCGAAGGCGGACGGGCTGACGCGGCATGGCGAGATGTCGGCTGCGGATCGGTCGCGGATGGCGGTGGAGAAGCACGCCAAGGGCGGTGCAGCCGACGTGCGGGCGGCGGCGAAGGTCGAGCCGAAGACGCCGAAGGTTTTCGGCGGGTCGTCTACGCTGCCGGAGTATGACAAGCTGTTGTCGCTGAGGGAGATGGGTATCCTAACCGACCAGGAGTTTGCCGCGGCTGTGAAGAGGATGCTGGAGAAGCAGCAAGCCAAGAAGTAGCGGGCGGGAGGATTTTTGAAGGAGCGCAGTTGTCCATGTCACCGATGAGTTTTAGCCTTGATTCGCGGGTCGCACTGATTACCGGCGCTGGTCGCGGCATGGGTCGGGCCGTTGCCATCGAGTTCGCCCGCCATGGCGCGGCGGTGGCGGTGCAGGACATCGAACTTGAGGTGGCGCGGGCGGTGGCGGCGGAGATCACAGCGGCGGGCGGAACGGCCGCAGCGTTCGGCGGCGATGTCACCGTGGAGGGCTTCGCCGAGAAGTTGCACGGCGAGGTCGTCGCCAAGCTGGGGGCGGTGTCGATTTTGGTGAACAACGCCGCGGTGCAGGAGTCGTCGGACTGGCTGACCGTCGGGGTGGACCGGATGGCGTGGCAGTGGCGGGGGAATGTGGTGACGCCATGGCTGCTGACTCGATTGTGCGCACCGGCGATGCGGGAAGCCAAGTGGGGGCGGGTGATCATGTTGTCGTCGGTGCAGGGGCGGAGGGGGTATCCCAAAATGATGGGCTACTCGACGACCAAAGCCGCGATCAACAACATGGTCACCGCACTCTGCCGCGAGCTTGCGGGAGGCGGAATCACCATCAACGCCATCGCGCCCGGATACTTCGATACCCACCGCAACGCCGCCGAGTTCCCCGACCGCGACACCAAGATCCAGTCTGGCAGGGGAGTGCCCGTGGGGCGGGTGGGCGAGCCGCAGGACGTGTGCGGCATGGCGGTGCTCCTTGCGTCGGACGCGGGGAGCTATATCACCGGGCAAGTCCTCTACATCGACGGCGGACTGACCGTGTAGCGAACGTGAAACAGTCGTGAAACCCCCAACCGGAGAACCCATCCTTGTCACCCTTCGTCCTGCTTGCCGATCCCGCCAACTACGTCGCCTGTGAGTGGGACTTCACCACCAACGACACGGCCCGGGCGTATTGGGTGCCGCTGTTCATCCGCAACTTCGAGGGGACGATGAAGCTAGCCACCGAGGTCGAGCTGCACCGGGGTAAGCAGCCGGCGGACGTGGCCAGGCGCGTGGCGGATTGCCGTGAGGCGTTGCGGGCGCGGATGACCTCATACTCTCAGGACACCCGCGAACACGGGCGGGTGACGATCCTGACGCTGGACAGGTGGCGGGACCAGACTCTAAGGGCGCACGGCCTGATCGATCCGTATGAGCTGCTCAAGACGCGGGAGAACGAGAAGACGCTGCCGCTGCTGGCGGGGCTGTGCGGTCAGCTTGACGCGCTGCCGGCGGGGGAGTTGCCGCGGGCGCTGATCGAGGGGGTGTTCGCGGGGAACATTTTCGACATGGGCGCTGAGGCTACGGCGAAGGCGTTTTTGTCCGAGTCGCCGGATTTCTTTTCGGTGCGGCGGAAGCTGTCGCCCAGGCCGTGGCTGATCGACGACTTTGACGCCCTCGAGCGCGACCTGGTCGGACACTTTTCCGAGTGCAGGTTTCGTAAGGTCGTGTTTTTCGTGGATAACGCGGGGTCGGACTTTTTGCTCGGGGCCATCCCGCTCATGCGGGCCTTGGCGGCGGGGGGGAGCGAGATAGTGCTCGTCGCCAACGAGCGGCCCACGCTCAACGACATGACCATCGCCGAGGTGCGGCAGTGGTGGCCGAGGATCGTCGCCGAGGTGCCGGACCTGCGGAACCTGCCGTTTAAGCTCGTCAGCTCGGGAACCGGCGAGCCGCTCATCGACCTTTTGGAAGTGTCAGACGAGCTGAACGCCGCCGCCGTGGGCGCCGATCTGGTCGTGATCGAGGGGATGGGCAGGGGGGTGGAGTCGAATCTGGAGGCAAGGTTTGTCTGCCCGGCCGTGAATCTGGCGATGGTCAAGGACCTCTCGATCGCCCAGAGGCATGGCGGAAAGTTGTACGACTGCGTGTGCAGATACCGCTGAAATGGCTTGGGTGGGGGACAATGATCGGACGCTCGGGCCGATTGACCCTCCCTCGCGGTCTCAATACCATTCGCCGCTGCCGAAAGAACCCGCAGGAATGCGCCGAAAGAAGGAGCAAGATGCTCGAGTTTGATCCCCAAAAAATTGATCCTAAATTGCTTGACGCCGCCGAACGTGTTCGGCGGACCGACCCGACGTGGCTGGAGGGCAACCCCGCGTGGATGCCCCGAGGCACGGTGCGGTTCCCCCAGGGCGGGACGCCGATGTTCCCGAACCGTGGGCCGGTGGCGTCGCCGGTGGCCTCGCCGGGGCCTCCGGGCGGCGGCGGATACAACCGCTACCGCGAGATGACGCTGGAGGAGATGCTGCTCGAGAATCGGGTGGTGTTCCTCGTCGGCGAGATCAACCA
>JBBRUM010000254.1:0-5754 GCA_038247815.1 Tepidisphaerales bacterium
GCCCCGAGGCACGGTGCGGTTCCCCCAGGGCGGGACGCCGATGTTCCCGAACCGTGGGCCGGTGGCGTCGCCGGTGGCTTCGCCGGGGCCTCCGGGCGGAGGCGGTTACAACCGCTACCGGGAGATGACGCTGGAGGAGATGCTGCTCGAGAATCGGGTGGTGTTCCTCGTCGGCGAGATCAACCATGTGACGGCGTCGCGGGTGATCATGCAGATCCTGTATTTGCAGTCGGTCAAGCGCGATCTGGACATCAACTTCTATATTAACTCCCCCGGCGGCGTGGTGGACGACACGCTGGCGATGTACGACATCATGAAGTTCGTCACCTGCGACATCGCGACGTACTGCATCGGCCGGGCCGAAAGCGGCGGGGCGGTGGCGTTCATGGCGGGTAAGAAGGGCAAGCGGTTCATCTTGCCCCACGCCAAGGTCATGATCCACCAGCCTTTTGGCGGCGTGTACGGCCAGGCGTCGGACATCCAGATCCAAGCCGAGGAAATTCTCAAGACCAAGGAAACCCTCATCAGCATCATGTCGCAATGCACTGGTCAGCCGCCGGAGCGCATCCGGGAGGACTCCGAGCGCGACCGGTTCTTCGAAGCAGCCGACGCCGTAAAGTACGGCATTTGCGACGAGGTCATTGGCTTGGATCCGGGCGAAATGAAGAAGTAGTTTCCCTTTCGCGTACCCGCGTCTAACGCCGCCCCGGTTTCCCACCCATCAACCATCGGAATTCCCCGTGCACAACACCTTGATCCCCATCGTCATCGAAAAGTCCGGGCGCGGCGAGCGCGCCTATGACATTTATTCCCGCTTGCTGCGGGACCGCATCATCCTGCTCTCCGGCCCGGTTACCGATGAATCGGCTTCGGCGATCATCGCGCAGTTGCTGTTTCTCTCCAACGACGACCCGAAGTCGGACATCCAGTTTTACATCAACTCCCCCGGCGGCAGCGTTTCAGCCGGCTTGGGCATCATCGACACGATGAAGTTCCTCCGCTGCGACGTCGCCACCACCTGCATCGGCATGGCCGCGTCGATGGGCGCTTGCCTGCTCTCGGCGGGCTCCAAGGGAAAGCGATTCGTGCTGCCCAACTCGCAGGTCATGCTGCACCAGCCGCTCATCGGCGGCGTGCTCCAAGGCCCCGCGACCGACCTCGGAATCGAAGCCCAGCACATGCTCCGCCTGCGCGACCGCCTATATAAGCTCATGGCCGAATTCACCGGCAAGACGATGGAATCAATCCACCGCGACTTCGACCGCAACAAGTGGCTCTTCGCCGAGGAAGCCATCGCGTACGGTTGCGCAGACCGCATTCTCGAGCGCCCGCCCGAGGTTAACCGCAAAGTCGAACCCATCGGCGACGACAAGGACTAATCGCAGTGTTGCCCGATTGTCGCCTGATTCTGCTGGCCGCCCTGTGCGTGCTCCCGCTCGTAGGGTGCGGCTCGCCGCAATCCGCCAACATCGAGCTCCGCAAGCAGAATCAGGCCCTTACCACCGAAGTCGAACAACTCCGCCTCCAGCGGAAACTTGACCAAGCCACCCGCGTCGTCTCCACCGGCTCGCCCCCCGCCGTCGAGCTCGACCGTCTCTTCACCGTTCATGGCTTGAAATTCGGGCGACTCACCTCCGCCAAGGGATCCACCCTTCGCGTATTCGTCGTGCCCACCGACCAGTCCGGCGACATGATCAAAGCCGCCGGCGGTTTCTCCGTCGAGGCGTTCGATCTCTCCCGCGGCCAGAAGGCCCTCGTCGGCTCGTGGACGTTCACCCCCGAGCAGGCCGCCAACAGTTGGACGGCGTCGGCGCTGATCTACGGCTACGTCTTGGAGTGCCCGCTCCCCGCGCCGATCACCACCGAATCCGGCGTCACCCTGCGCGTGGTTTTCACCGACCTCCTCACTAATCGCACTGTTGAAGGCACCACCACGGCTAAGTTTATCCCCTAGTCCTCTTTACCCGCGACTCGCCCATGGCCGACGACGACAAGCCCATGGACCGACGCCGCTTCTTCCGAGCCGGGTTGCGCCAACTCCTCGGCCACGTCGAGAAAGCCGCCGCCCCCGTCGAGCGCATCGCCCAAGAATTCGCCAAGCTCGAATCTCCCCCTCCCCAACCACCACCTCCCCCGGCCACCCCCGAACCCCCCTCCCCCGGCCGCGTCCGCGCGGCCCGCCCCATCACCCTCCCGCTCATCCTCCGCCCCCCCGGCGCTCTCCCCGAAGCCGACTACCTCTCCGCCTGCACCCGTTGCGGAGAATGCATCACCGCCTGTCCCGTTTCCGCGATCCTCGCCGACCCCGACATGGCCTCCGGCGCACCCTACATCCTCGCCGAGCGCAAAGCCTGCGTCGTCTGCGACTCGCTGGCTTGCATGTACTCCTGCCCGACCGGCGCGCTGCAGATCATCCCCCGCTTCTCGATCTCCATGGGCCGAGCCGTCTGGGGCGAGGGCAAGTGTCTACGTTCCGGCGGCGACCCCTGCCAAATCTGCGTCGACGCCTGCCCCCTCGGCACCGCCGCCCTCGAAATCAACGCCGACGGCGCTGTGCAGGTCAACGCAGCCTGCATCGGCTGCGGAGTGTGCCAAGAGGTCTGCCCGACGTCGCCGCGCTCGATCGTGGTCGTTCCGAGTCGTGTTTAGTCCCCGGCTGCGACGACATATCGCCGCACCGTTTCCGCCATGCCGAACTCGAGGGCATCGCCAATCAACGCATGCCCGATCGACACCTCCGCCAGGTACGGAATCGTCCGGATCAGCATCGGCAAGTTCTCCAGCGTCAGGTCGTGTCCCGCATTCACCTGCATCCCGGCGGCCTTCGCGGCTTCCGCGGCCGTGCGATACTTCTCGACGATCCCCAGGTGCCCCGCCGCAAACGCAGCCGCATACGGCTGGGTGTACAGCTCCACCCGCTCCACCCCCAGCCCCGCCGCGAGATCCATCTGCGTCTCATCGGGGTCCATGAACAGCGAGATCCTCGCCCCGCACCCCCGTATTTCTGCGATCACCTCCGCCAGCTTCCCGTTGTCTCCCCGCAGGTCAAACCCATGGTCCGACGTCGCCTGCCCCACCGAATCCGGCACGAGCGTGCACTGCTCCGGTCGCACCCGCAGCACCATCGGCACGAAGTCGTGAAACGGGTTCCCCTCGATGTTCAGCTCGCGGTCCGGCCAGCCGCGCACCAGCTCCGCGATCTCGTCGACATCAGCCGGGCGGATGTGCCGCTGGTCCGGTCGGGGGTGGATTGTGATCCCCGCCGCCCCGGCTTGCAGCGCGATCTTCGCCAGCTTCACCGGCGACGGATACGGCAGCGCCCGCGTGTTCCTGAGCGTCGCCACCTTGTTTACGTTGACGGAGAGCTTGGCCATGTTCCCCTACTGTACCCGCGCCGCCCGCTCGATGGCGTCCCGAGGCACGCCGATGTCGCCGACGACAATTTCGCCCGCGAATTCTTCGCTGGCTTCGTTCATGAACCCGACCTTGGGCGCCGCAAAGGTCATCGTGTGCGTCGCCCGAACGGTGTCCGCCGACATCGGCTCGCCGCTGTCGGCGTCCAATCCCGAGGGGATGTCCAGCGCCAAAATCACCGTGTTCCCCCGGTGCTTTCGCACTTGCACCAGCCCCCGCGCCATCTCCGCCGCCAACCCCTCCAGCCCCCGCGTCAGCCCCGTTCCGAACATCGCGTCCACCACCAGCGCAGCCGGCCGGGCCAGAAGCTCCGCCGACGCCGCCTCCACCGGCACTCCCATCGCCCGCGCGATCCCGAAGTTCACCGCCGCATCCCCGGTGAACTCCGCCCCCGGAACCACCAGCCCCACCGTCACCTCCCTCCCGGCGTTGTGCAGAAACCGCGCCAGTGCCAGCCCGTCTCCCCCGTTGTTCCCCGGCCCCGCCAGCACCACCACCTCCCCCGGCCGGTCCCGCAACAGTCGCCCGCACAACACCGCAGCCGACCGCGCCGCGTTCTCCATCATCAGCAGAGTCGGCATGGCAAACTCCCTCAGGGCGATTTCGTCAACGGCGCGCGATTGTTTGCGTGTCAGGTGGGTCATTGCGTCTCTACGATAGCCCCCATGCGCATTCTCCTCACCAACGACGACGGCATTCGTGCCCCCGGCTTGCTCGCCCTTTACCGCCAGCTTGCCAAGTGGGCCCACACGGACGTCGTCGCCCCCGAAACCCATCAGTCCGCCACCGGCCACGGCATCACCCTCTCCACCCCACTACTCACCCAAAAAATCACCCTCCCCCTCGGCGACGGAACAACCCTCACCGGCACCGCCGTCGACGGCCGCCCAGCCGACTGCACCAAACTCGCCCTCTCACACATCGTCTCCCCATCCCCGGACCTCGTCGTTTCCGGGATCAACGCCGGAGCCAACGTCGGCATTAACGTGCTCTACTCCGGAACCTGCGCCGCCGCCATCGAAGCCGCCTTCCTCGGCAAGCCCGCCATCGCCGTCAGTCTCCACCTCGGCCGCGGCGCCGCCAACGACTTCGACCGCGCCTCCTCCCTCGCCGTCGACGTCATCCGCAAGCTTTGGGCAACAGGCTTGCCCCGCCCGGGCAATGTCGTCTCGATCAATGTCCCCATTCTCTCCCCCGGCCAAGCCCACGCCGGCGTCCGCGTCGTCCGCCAGTGCACCCGCCCCTGGATCGACACTTACGAAAAACGCACCAGCCCCAAAACCGGCGACGACTACTACTGGAACAACTCCCTCTTCTCCCTCGGCGACACCGACGCCGACACCGACGTCGCCGCCCTCCGCGACGGATTCATCACCCTCACACCCCTCATGTTCGACCTCACCGACCACCCCGCCCTCGCCCGGCTCGGCAGCGCCATCCGTTAGCCGCCTACCATCCCCACCCAAATCCCCCCCGCGCCCACGCACAGGAAGGATCCCCACATGGCAGGCCATTCACACTGGGCCAACATCAAACGCGCCAAAGCCGCCAACGACGCCAAACGCGGCAAGGTATGGAGCAAAATCGCCCGCAAAATCATCATCGCAGCCAAACGCGGCGGCGACCCCAAGGAGAACCTCGCCCTCCGCTACGTCATCGACGAAGCCAAGTCCGCCAACATGCACAAGGACACCATCCAAAACGCCATCAAAAAAGGCACCGGCGAGCTCGGCGGCGAGAACTTCGAGGAAGTCCTCTACGAAGGCTACGGACCCGGCGGCGTCGCCTTCATCTGCGACGGACTCACCAACAACCGTGCCCGCACCGCAGCCGAAGTCCGCCGCGCCTTCGAACTCGCGGGCGGAAACCTCGGAACCTCCGGATCCGTCTCCTTCCAATTCACCAAGCAGGGCATCCTCGCCATCCGCGTTGAGCTCGTCGCCGAGGAAATGCTCATGGAACTCGCGCTGAGCGCCGGCGCCGACGACGTCCGCTCGGACGGCGGCGAAGTCTTCCAAGTCATCACCCCACCCGTCGCCTACCACAAAGTCAAAGACGCCATCGACGCCGCCAAAATCCCCATCGAAGCCGGCGAAATCACCTACCTCCCCAACACCACCATCGCCCTCTCCCCCCCACACGCCGCCAGCCTCGCCAAGCTCGTCGACTCCCTCGAAGACAACGACGACATCCAATCCGTCTCCCACAACGCCGAACTCCCGGGCTAGGGCTTGGCGGCCGGCGCGGCCGCCAGCGACTCGATTCGCCGCTCGGCGTCCCGGCGCTTTTCGGCGGACATACGCTTCGGCTCGGCGGGGTCCAACTTGTCGTCGTAATCTA
>JBBRUM010000255.1:0-5736 GCA_038247815.1 Tepidisphaerales bacterium
TACCCGCCTGCGCCGGCGCGGATGGTGTTGAGGTATTCGAAGGAGTAGATGCCGGTGCTGTGGTTGTCGGACCATTCGATTCGGAGGGCGTAGTTGCCGACGAGGTCGGCTTTGAGGGCTTTGATGGCGGCGCCGCCGTAGTCGGCTGAGAGGAGGTTGACGCGGGTTTTGCGGGTGGACTGTTCTTCGCGGTCTTTTTTACAGCCGGCGCAGGGGCAGTGGGAGCGGAGGTAGGCGAGTGTGTAGACGGATCGGGTGCCGTCGGCCCAGGTGATGTCGAGGTGTTTTTCGCGGTCGAGGTGGAGGCGGGAGGGGATGGGGGGAGTGTGGGGTGGGGGGACTGCGGGGGGCGAGGGGGGCTTGGCGGTCGGGGGGATCGATTGTTCGGTGTCTTGCATCTCGCGCCATCCTACACCCCCCTTTTCAGTGGCGGTGTGGCCCCCTATTGTCCGTCAGCCTATGGCACACGTGATTGCACAACCCTGTATTGGTACGAAAGACACCGCCTGCGTCGCCGTTTGCCCGGTCGACTGCATCCATCCGACCAAGGATGAGGGCACTTACGAACCGGCTGAGCAGCTTTACATCGATCCCGATGTTTGCATCGACTGCGGGTTGTGTGTGGACGAGTGCCCGGTGAACGCGATTTTCCCGTTGGAAGATCTGCCGAAGGAGTGGGCGTCGTTTATCGAGAAGAACACCGCGTACTTTAAGAAGTAGGCGGCTTGGACGGTGTACGGCTTTCTTACGTGGAGTTGAACATGCCTTGCTGCGTTGTGTCTCGTTACATTGCGGTGGGTTTGCTGGTTGCGCTTCCGACGGCATGGGCGACGTCGCACTTTTTGTCATCTCCCGTGGCGGCCGCGGCCCCGGCGACCCAGCCGAGCACCAAGCCGGTGGCGATCAACAAGCTCTGCCCTGTGGGCAAGGTGCCGGTCGACCCGAAGGCGCCGACGGTGGAGTACAAGGGGAAGACGATCGGGTTCTGCTGCGCCGGGTGCGAGAAGGACTTTCTGAAGGACCCTGAGAAGTACATGAAGGACTTGAAGTAACCTTCGTTACCTTCGATCCTTGAAGCACGGCAGCTTTCACCCATCTATTGGGATGTTCCCATGTTGCAGGCGGCGTTCGCCATTAGAAGCTCGACGAAAGTCATCGAGATGTTCGCCGCGGATTTAACGCCGGCTGAGTATTTGCATCGGCCAGTACCCAAAGCCAATTGCGTCGCGTGGACGCTGGGGCATTTGGTGATGGCAACGCGAATGATGTCCGCGGCGTTCGGGGTGTCGGACCTGCCGGCGTTGCCGGAGGGGTTTGAGAAGCGGTACTCGCAGAAGGAAGGGGCACCGGAAGCGTCGGATTACGGGGAGACTTCGGTGCTGATTCCGCTGCTGTCGGCGCACCTGGAACTTTTCGCGAAGGCGGTTGAGATGTCGTCTGCGGAGAAGCTGGCGGGGGCGTTACCGTCGCCGCACCCGATGTTCGGGACGCTGGAGGAGCTGGCTGCGTTCGCGCCGTTGCACACGGCGATCCACGCGGGGCAGATCAGCACGATCCGCCGGTCGCTCGGGCGTCCGCCGATGTTTTAAGTAAGCCGGGAGGGCGGGTCGGGGGGGCGAGACGTGCGCAATTGGGTGGGGTTGTGTCGTTTTTCGGCAAGGTTCAACGTTTGACTTGGGTGGTGGTACTTTGGGGTAGGCTGTGGTTGACCTACTTCGAAGGACGGTTCATGTCGAAACAATTGAGCAGTGTGGCGGCGTTGATGGTACTGGGGATGGCGACGATTGCGCGGGGGCAGGCGGCGGATTATGTGTGGTGGGAGGGGGAGAATACTTCGGCGACGAACTTTCCGGCGCGGCATACGTTCGAGCCGGCCGACGCGCAGGAAACGGCGGTGCTGTCGGGCGGGAAGTGGCTGGGCGCCGAAGGGCAGTGGGGGAAGAAGCTGTTTGCCGAGTATGAGGTGGAGGTGCCGGCTGGGGGGGAGTGGAAGTTGTACGCGCGAAAGTTTTGGAAGCACGGCCCGTTCACATGGAGCATGGGGGAGAACAAGGGGGAGATCACAAGGGACGTGTCACTGCTGGACGAGGCGAACATTCGGCAGTTTCTCGGGGCCAATTGGGTGCACTTGGGCGATGTGAAACTTCCCGCGGGGAAGAACAAGCTGCGGATTGACATGACGGGCACGGAGGGGGCGGTGTGCTTCGACGCATTCGTGCTGACGAAGGATGCGTTGGTGCCGCGGGGCAAGCTCAAGCCGGGGGAGAAGTGGGACCGCGCCGATCCGGGGTTCTTCCCGTTCGAGCCGGACCGGGACCCGTACAAGCCGTCGCCGATGTCGATGCGCGGACTTAGCGAGGCGTTCGCGGGGGAGAACGGCTGGATCCAAGCCAAAGGCAGCGCGTTCGTGCACGAAAAGACGGGGGTGCCCGTGCGGTTTTGGGCGGTGAACACGGGGATGGAGAGCGTGCGGAAGGACCGCGCATCGGTCGACGAGCAGGCGCGGTTCTGGGCGAAGCGCGGCGTGAACATGGTGCGGATCCACGGGGGCATCTGGCGGGATGACGACTTTACAAAGGTCGACGGCGCGCTGCTCGACCAGATGCATTACTACGTGGCGGCGATGAAGCGCGAGGGGATTTACGTTTACCTTTCCAACTACTTCCCGCTGTGGCTGAAGTTCAACGACAAGACGCCGGGGTTCCCCGGGTATCCGGCGGGCGGGGCGCATCCTTTCGCGATTCAGTTTTTTAGCGAGCGATTTCAGGAGATACAGCGGGGATGGTTCCGCGAGTTGCTCACCACGCCGAACCCGTACGCGGGTGGGGTGCCTTTGGTGAAGGACCCGGCTGTGGCGATGATCGAGATTGTCAACGAGGACTCGTACTTTTTTTGGACGTTCACGCCGTACGAGAATGTACCGGGTCCGCAGATGGAGATTTTGGAGGGGCAGTTTGGGACGTGGCTGGCGGGGAAGTTTGGGAGTGTGGAGAAGGCGTTGGCGGGGTTCGGCGGCGCGGCCGTGCGTGGGGATGACGCGGCGGCTGGGCGGGTCGGGCTGATTGGGCTGTACAACCTTTTCAACTCGAAATCGCCACGGGGAATGGCGCAGGCGGAGTTTCTCGCGCGGCACCAAAACGCGTACTTCGTGAACATGCGGAAGTTCCTCAAGACCGACCTCGGATACGCCGGGCTGGTGTCGGCGAGCAACTGGACCGTTGCCGACCAGCGGACTCTCATGCCCTTGGAGAAGTGGAGCAACGCGCTGGATTTCCTCGACCGCCATGGGTACTGGTCCGGGCCGCACGAGGGGGCGACGGCAAGCTATTCGGTGTCGAAAGGGGACATGTTCGACGACAAGTCGGCGCTGGTCGGGCCGGTGTCGACGCCGCTGTACGAGACGAAGTGGATGGACCTCCCGAGCACGATCACCGAGATCAACTGGACGCCGCCGAACAGGTTTCGGGCGGAGTTTCCGGTGCTGAGCGCGCTGTACGGCACGCTGCAGGGGAACGACGCGTGGTTCTTCTTCGCCACGGCCAACCACGGATTCGACAGTCAGATCGGAAAATTCGCCCTGCACACGCCGACGGTGGCCGGGCAGTGGCCGGCGACGTCGCTGATCTACCGCAAGGGGCTGGTAAAGGAGGCGGGGACGGCGCTGAGGATCGACAGCAAGCTGGCGGACCTGTTCGCGCTCAAGGGCGCACCGGTGGCGACGACGGTGAACCTCGACATGAACCGGTTTGCGGGTGTTCCCGCGGCGCAGGCGGCGGCGGACGCGATCAATCCGCTGTACTTCCTCGTCGGGCGGGTGGAATCGGCGATCACCGAGGGCGGTGCGGCGACGACCGGGGTGGACCTGAGCAAGTTCGTCGACGTGGAGAAGAAAACGGTGCGCTCGATGACGGGCGAGCTGTTGTGGGACTTCGGCAAGGGGATCGTCACGGTGGACGCGCCGCAGGCCAACGGCGCGGTGGGCTTCCTCGCCAAGGGCGGTGAGATCTCGCTGGGCACGCTGAAGCTGTCTTCGCCGCTGGAGTACGGTTCGGTGCTGCTGGTGTCGCTGGACGACAAGCCGCTGTCGACATCGGGCCGGATGCTGCTGCAACTGATGACTGAGGACAAGAACTACGGGTTCAAAGCGCCGGGAACTGGCAAGCGGGCGATCGCCGACCTCGGCGCCGCGCCGCTGACGATGCGAGAGGTCGAGGGCACCGTGTCGCTCACCCGGGCCGACGCAGCCGGGCTGAAGGTGACGAAGCTGGACCTCAACGGGTATCCGGTGGGTGCGGCCACGCCCCTCGGGGCGGGGCTGAAGCTGGACCCGAGGACGATCTACTACGTCATCGAGAAGTAGTGGGCGGGTGAATCGGGGCAACCCCGGCGGCGGGGCGAACGAGGGTTTGCTAGGATTCTCGCATGCGAATCGTCACGTGCGTCATGCTGCTGCTGGGATGTGTGGCGTGGGCATTCGGGCAGGCGGCGCCGACGTCCACGCCGACGACGCTGCCCTCGCCGCAGCCGGTGGCGGCGAGCCCGGCGGGAGTTCCGTCCCAGGTCGCTGCGGTGTGGAAGCAGCTCGAACCCCGCCGCGCCGAAGCTGTTCGACTCGCCCGGGCGATCGAGAAAGGGCAGCTCGACGTCGCACGGCGGAACTATGGCGAACTGATGGACCTCACGCGGAAGTTCAACGAGCTGCTCGCCCCGCTGGCCGAGGCGTCGCCGCTGCGGTACGGGCAGGCGGCGCCGCGGAACGGGTTCGGGAGGGGGATGTGGTTGTACAAGGCGTCGCGCGACATCGAGCGGTACAACGTGGCGAACAAGTCGGAGATGTCAGCCGAGGAGTTCGAGGTGCTGGTGAAGGTCAATGAGTATCGGGAAGCGCTGGGGCTGTTGCCGTTGGAGTGGGATTCTCGGCTTGGGGATTCGGCGCGGGGGCATTCACGGTGGATGGCGGACACGAAGGAGTTTTCGCACGACTCCAGCCTGCCGGGCCTCAAAACGCACGGGCAGAGGATGGAGAAGGCCGGATACAAGTGGACGAGTGCCGGCGAGAACATCGCCTACGGCACGGGCGAATTGAACACGGCGGCCGCGATGTTCAAAGGGTGGTTCGACTCGCCCGGCCACCACCGGACGATGGTGGGAGACTACACGCACATCGGCGTGGGCCATGTGGACGTGTACTGGACGCAGAACTTCGGCACGGGCGAACCGGCGAAGGCGATCGCCCGCGGGAAGCGGTAGGGGTCTACTCGGCTGGGGAGATCAGCGGCGTCGGCGGCTGAGGAGGGGGAGGGCCGCGAGGAGTGGGGCGGCGGAGGCGGGTTCGGGGATCACGACGAAGCTGGAAACTGTCAGCGTGGTGGCGGTGCGTTGCAGGAACCACTGGCGGTCGCCGGCGGTGGGGAGGAGGATCTGGTCGAAGTCGCCGACGAGGGCGGCGGCTTCGAGGATGCGGAAGGAGGCGGGCGCTCCCCCAGCCGGGAGGAAGCCGCCAATGAACTGTACGTCGAGGGTGCCATCCAGCTGGAACACGCCGGAGACGGAGACGCGGTCGTAGGTGTTGTCGGCGGTGCCGGCGATCTCGATGAGTGTGGTGGTGCTGGGGGAGAGCGTGAGGTTGACACCGAACGTGACGAAAGCGGGGCTGTTACCGGGTCGGAGGTCGCCTTCGAGGAAGACGTCGCCGCCGCCGGTGGCTCCGCCTGCGCCGGAGAAGCTTCCGAGGAA
>JBBRUM010000256.1:0-5735 GCA_038247815.1 Tepidisphaerales bacterium
CACAAACACGCCCTCTTAAAAAGAAAAATCCCCCCATATCCGCAAAAAAAGCGGGGTATTGGGAGGAAGGCGAAAAGTCAAATTACTGCTTATTTAGGCCCGGTCGGTTCGAACCCACGTCGACTGCTTGCGACCCGCAAAGAAGCGGAGGTACATCGGGATCTTCCAAAGGATGTAGAACGGCACGGCAAGGAGATTCCAGAGCGGCAGGTGTCTCCCCCCCCGCAGCCAGGCCAGCGCCACGGCACATCCAACCACAAACAACGACCCGACTGCCACTGCAAACGAAACCCAGCGGGAACTCATCCATGCCCAGCCAAGGGAGATCGCGGCGAGCCCGACGAGGAGTCCCACCAAGAGGGCAAGTGGCGGCACGAGCAGGTCAAGGGCGATCGCGAGTGTGCCCGGTCGAAGGCGAAGTGCGTCGGCGAGGAGGGCCGGGACAAACCTCTTGATGACAGAGAGGTGCCCGTGTTCCCAGCGGGTGCGTTGGGTGAAGGCGGTGCGGGTCGAGTCGGGAAGGGATCCGCGGATGACGACATCGGGGCAAAGGGCGGGCGGGTGGCCGGCACGGAGGAGGTCCAAGCCGAGCTTCATGTCCTCGACGAGGTCGCCGGAGGCGAGGTCGACCGAGGCGAGCACGGGCCAGGGGAGGGCGATGCCGGTTCCTGTGAGGAGCACGGGCTGGCCGAGGTTGTGCAAGCCCAGTGGGCGGACGAGGTTTTTGGTGATGAAGGCGAGTTCGGAGACGACTGACTTGGGGGTTGGCTTTTGGTCGGCGTGGAGGAGGTAGATGGCTTGGACGGGCTGACCGGAGAGGTAGGCGGCATTGGCGAGTGTTTGGATGGCGGCTGGGGGCGGCGCGACGTCGGCATCGAGGAGGAGTAGGACATCGGGGGGGCCGAGGCGGCGGAGGTGTTCGATTCCGGCTGCCAAGGCGAATCCTTTTCCGCGGTTGACGGTGTCGAAGCGTTCGAGGACGTCCGTGCCGGCGAGGCGAGCGAGGTGTGCGGTGTCGTCGGTGCAGTTGTCGGCGACGACGAGGATGCGGTCATTCGGGGCGAGTTGGAGGGTGGCGGCTGCGAGGGTGGCGGAGATGGTGAGGGACTCGTTGTGGGCGGGGATGAGCACGGCTATGGACGGGCGGGCAGCAGAGGGCTTGGCGGTTGGTCGGCGGCGAGGTAGCCAAGAAGCGGCGCACTCGGCGAGGAGAATGATGGAGGGAATTGCGAGGGCAACTCCAGCCGAGAGGAGGGCGAGGTTGATGGTGGTGGGGATCCAGTTCAAGGGTGGGCTCGATGGTCTTATCGGCTGATGGCGGCGGCGGCGTAGATTTCGAGAATTCGATCGATTTTGCGTTCCCAGTCGAACTGTTGTTGGACTTTGACGGAGGCGGCTGCGGAGAGTTGGGCGCGAAGCTGGGGGTTTATCGCAAGCTTGAGCATGGCGGCTGCAAGGTCGAGGGGGAACTGCGTGGGATTGGTGGGATCGACGAGGATGCCGGTGTCTTCGTCGAGGTAGTCGGCGGGACCGCCCCAGCGGGTGGCGATGACGGGGACGCCGGCGGCCATGGCTTCGAGGACGACGGCGCCGCCGCACTCCCATACGCTGGGCAGGACGAAGATGTCCGAGTCGTGCAGCATTGCGGCGATGGACTCTTGGGGCAGCCAGCCGTGGAAGGTGACGGCTGAGCGGATCCCGAGGTCGGCGGCGAGGGACTCGAGTTTGGTTCGTTCGACGCCGTCGCCGACGATGTCGAGGGTGCCGCCGAGCTGCGCGTGGACGGTGACGAAGGCGCGGAGGAGGAGGTCAACGGCTTTCCAGTCGACAAGCCGGCCGGTGAAGATGAAACGGGGCGGGCGGTCGGGGTGCGGCATGGGGGTGGCGGGTTGCCAGAGCTTAAGGTCGACGCCGTTTTCGACGAGTTCGACGACGTTGCCACGGAGGCCGGGCGGCAGAGCACGGCGAGTACGGTCGTTGGCGACCAGGACGGTGTGGGCGCGGAGCTTGCCGGGGAGGAGCTTGTGGAGGAGGGCTGATGCGCGGCGAGCGAAGGAGACGATTCCCCTGCCGGCCCGGCCTTCCATGTGGGCAAAGCCGGAGGGGTAGGACATTCCGCCGTTGAGTGGGCCGAACACCACGGGGGCCCCGAGGTTGAACATGAGGGAGAGGGCTTTGGGTGAAACGGGGGTGGGCTGATGGACGACGGAGATTGATTTTTCGCGGATGATGCGTTTTGCGTGTCGTCGGGTGTAGACCTGGGTAAGGAGGTTGAGAAGGGGGCCGGTGAAGACTCGGTCGACCACGGAGGGGAGGCGGGAGGTGACGGCCCACAGCCATTTATGGAGGAGGGTGTCGGGGACGAAGGTGATTCGACTGGCTTGGGTGGGAAAGAGCTTCAGGATGGGGTCGCGGTTACGCGCGTGAACGACAAGGAAGACCTCGACGCCGCGGGTTCGCAGGCGACGGAAGTAGTGGAGAGGGAGGACGGCTTCGCCGCCGAAGGTGGCGGAGGCGTCCTCGGCGACGATGAGGATGGTGGGCTTTTTTCGTTGGAAGGCCATGGCGGGTGAGTTCAGGACGAGTGTGTCACGGGTGCGTGAACGGACTTCTGATTTGAATCATGCAGAGGCGATCAACCTGCAATAGAGTTGCGCGTGTGAGTCGACGAAGTTTCGCTCGTCGAATAACTGCCTAAGGCGAACGTTCCGTGTGCGCATCTGATCCGCGTTTACGGTCCTTTGGAGCAGGTCGCTCGCCGCCCCGGCGAGTTCAACGGGTTGACTAACACCGACCAGGGCGGCATTCGGGTCGGACTCGACGATGGCCGGAATGACGCCGCGCCGGGTTCCAACGAGTCGAGGCACGATGAACGCAGCCTCGGCGAATGCAATGCAAAATCCCTCCTCGTGGGAGGGTTGGAGATAAAGATCGGCCGCAGCGAGCAAATCGTGTTTCGTCTGGAGATCGACGGATACGTGCATGAACACCGACCGTTCCAATCGGAGCCTCCGGATCAGTGATTGGAGAAAGCGATGGTAACCCGCGTCTCGTACTTCACCGATCAGGTCATAGCGGATGTTTGGATATCGAGGGAGAAGAAGCCTCACCGCCAAGATTCCATCATGAAGTCCCTTCGAGAATATGGTACCGGCGACGGTGACCAGCCGAGGCGAGTCACCGAACGAACGTGGTCGGGGCGTTGAACTGCGCGTGCCTTGAACGCCGATCGGCAGTGTACTGACCTTCGCTCTTGGAAATCCAAGTCCGCAGATCAGCGAAGACATGTCCCGACTATGGCAGATGATGTGCGGGACGGTTTGATTGCGAAGTAGCAGTCGCCACATCACGTGGTTCGCCACGTACTTGAGATTGCGGACAGCGTAATGAAGCCGGGCACTCTGATAGCACATGGACAGCACGCGCTCGTGGGGGGGGATGGAGTGGACGGTGAGTAGCCAAGGCGTTCTTCCGCAGATCACACCGATTTCGTGAAGCCGGGTAACACGGAGGCTCATCACATGCACGATGTTTGGATTGAACGAGCCGATCGCAAACCGCAGTTCAGATTCGAAATGCCGACCGGGTGGAATGGTGAGGGGGAGGTGGTTTATCGCACCCAAGCCTGGATGAGGGTGATCCATCAGTACGGACACACTGTGACCCCTGGACGCAAGACCATGCGCGAGCGAAAAGGTCTCGGTGGCGACACCACCCATGGAGTGCGACGGCGTGTCGGAGATGATGAGCACCCGAAGTGGCATCGTGGTTCGCCTAATGGAGAGTCGAATCGGTATTTTCACACTTCGCCGTGTCGCACCTTAGCCAATTCAAACGCGTTGTTGATACTTCGCTTGAGCCAGCGGAACCCGAAGGCCGCAAGGTGGCGAGGGCTGGTCCAGCCGCGCCCATCAGAGCCCCTGATACCCGAGACAAGCGGCTCGCATCGGTGCCTGAGACAAATCGCCCGCGACGGCTCCCAGTGCCTAGTGGCGTCGAACATCCGAACTTCCGCTCCCCAGTCGCGATCGTCGATTATGAGTGAGAGTTTGGGGTAGAGGCCACGAAGAAATCCAGCGTGAGCGGTCCGGGTGAAGGCCATCACACGCATGTCAATCCATGGCGTGCGGCGATCGATATATAACTTGGCTGACGGAGGAATGCACCTTATCACCTGCCGGATGTTCAGGACGCGGTAACGGCCAGTAAGCTTCCAGATAATGCAGTCATCGCAGGCGTCTTGGAGCAGTTTGCTGGTGTTCATTGCATCGTCGATGAGCTTCATCTCACCGAAACCCTTGCCGTGCTTTCCGTCGAGCGGATGTGACGGGACCGAAACGACCTCGACGGCGGGGTGGGTTGCAGCTTCGCCGAGGCCACGTCGCAGTTCATTGACGGTCATACCACAGTTGTCGGCATAGACGATGCCCTCGATGAGCGAACCGATTCTGCGGACGTAGTACTCCAAAGCCGAGCGATACTCGTCCATCCGCACAGCCGGGTCGCGGACGATCAGCTCCGTGACGTTTGGAAGCGGTCTGACGGTGCTTGTAAGTAGGAGAAGGTTGCGCATATTCGACCAGCGGATTTGAGCACATTGGCCCTGAATGCCCGTTTAATTGCCGCGGCCGACGGTAGTACACCGCAACTACCAGCCTGTCGTGCTCTGGTAGGGTGGATCCGGGGATGGTGTGAACTAGACCCTTTCAACAACCCCCCTATTTGACCCCTGGAGGTAGGCCTTTTGCTGATAAAGTCTTTCTTGCTCCATCGACTGAGATTCTCATTTGTCGAAATGCTTAAATGTTCCGCCAAAAATAGGCGTTACCCGGCGAAGGATACTGACCGATCAAGTAACAACTTTTTAGGGCAGGTACGGTAGTCTGCACCATCACTTCAGTCCATACCTATCGGCTCTTGCGGTCGCCCGAGGATGCGAATCCATCGGAAAGCTGCCGAGCTGCCAACTTTACATCGTGCTCCCGCAATCTGGAGGTTCGAACGGCGCCGCGCTGATCAGCGTGCTGATCATTTGCCTTCGTCTCCTCCATCGCCGCCGCCAACCCTTCCACGTCGCCCGGGGCGACTAGCCAGCCGGTTTGGCCTTCTTGGACGAGTTCGCCGATGGCGGCGATTCGGGTGGCGATGACGGGGCGGCCTAGGGCGAGGGCTTCCATGAGGACGACGGGGAGGCCTTCGGCGAAGCTGGGGAGGACGAAGGCTCGGGCGGACTTGATGATGTCGCGGATTTCGGCTGAGGAGCGGTTGCCGAGGAAGTCGATGCGGTCCGCGACGCCGAGGTGGCGGGCTTGTTCTTCGAGGACGCGGCGAAGGGGGCCGTCGCCGACGAGGCGGATTTGGATGTCCGTGCCACGGGACTTGAGGAGGGCGACGGCTTGGATGAGGACGGGGAGGCCTTTTTGTTCGGAGAGCCTGGCGACGCAGACGAAGACGTTGTTGTCGGGGGGTGGGGTGAGGGGTTCGGAGAGGAAGGATTCGTCGACCCCGCAGCGGACGATTTTGATTTTGTCCCAGTCGGCGAGGTCGGCCCATCGCATGAGTTGGGAGCGGCAGAAGTGGGAGATGGCGACGACGAACTTCGCGCCGGCGATTTTTTGGCGGAGTCGGAGGGCGACGGGGGCGTCGAACTCGTCGGGGCCGTGGACGGTGAAGGAGAAGGGTGGGCCGCCGAGGTGGCGGCAGAGGAGGGCGACGGCTGCGGGATTCGTTCCGAA
>JBBRUM010000257.1:0-5731 GCA_038247815.1 Tepidisphaerales bacterium
CAGCCGTCGGCGTTGCCTTCCCGCGCGGCACAGGCGTGGACGCCGCCGAACCGCCGAGCGTGAGCTTGCCAACAAGGTCCGTGAACGCCTGCGCCGCGGAACCACCGGTAGGCTCGGCGTCTTCCTCGTCATCAGTCGGGGCTGCTGCGGGCGTTGCCGACCCGGTGGGCTTCACCGCGTCCTGCCAGCTCGTCGGTGGCGGGGGGTCGAGCGTCACCACCCCAAGCTGGCTGAGCGTCACCAGCATCTTCGTAAGCCGCTTGAGCTCCGCGTCAATCCCCACCCGGTCCATCAGCCGCGCCCGGATCACGTCCCGAATCGGCTCGACCGCCGGATTCGCGTCCAGCAAATACGCGATCCACCGCCACGTCAGTCTCCCTTTGCTTGCCAGCCGCGCCGGCGGCGCGGTCTGCAGCTTCGTGAACTGCTCGGTGTTCCAGTATGTGATGTAGTTGCGGCGGGTCGGCTTCTTCTTCAGCAGCGCTTTCTTCGCCGACATCATCTTCGGATCCTTCGACTCCTCCGGGATCGAGTCGTACTTCTCCTGCCACCGGGCGATCTTCACGTCGTCCTCGTGCGCCATGGCAAACACGTGCCCCTCGGTGTCGAACTGCGGCCGCCCGGCCCTGCCGAAGATCTGCTGCGCGCTGCTCGGGTCGATCAGCTTCTTCTTGTCCCGCGGCCCCTTAACCAGCGTCGAAAGCACCACCGACCGCGCCGGTAGATTGATCCCAGCCGCCAGCGTCTCCGTGCACACGCACACCGGCAGCAACTTCTCCTGAAACAGCGTCTCCACCACCCGCCGATACTTCGGCAGCAGCCCCGCGTGGTGAATGCCCACGCCCCGTGTCAAAAACGTCCGCAGCTTGTTGCCCACCCCCTGCGAGAAGTCGAAGGCCTCGAGACGGTCGAGCAGCGGCTGGCGCTGGCCCTGGGCGAAGAGGTCCTTCCCCTTGAGCACCTCGGCGACGTCCCAGCAGATCGACCGATCGAAGCAGAAAACAAGCAGCGGGGTTCGGCGTTGCGTTTCCGTTCCGGCTGCGATGCGTTCGAGGAAGTCGGGCAGCAGGTCGTCGCCGACCCATTGGAACTGCAGCGGAACCTTGCGCTCCTTCCCCTCGACGAGCGTGACGTTCCGCTTGTAACTTCGCGCCATCCAGTTGATGAACTCGTGCGCTTCGCCCACTGTCGCCGATAGCAGCATCACCCGCACATGCCCCGGCAGCAGTGCCAGCGCCAGCTCCCACACGATCCCCCGCTGCGGCTCATTGAAATTGTGGAACTCGTCCATCACCACCGCACCCACCCCCGCAAAGTCGAACGTTTCCGGGTGCAAAAGTCGGTTCAGCAGCACCTCAGCCACCACCACCTTGATCGGCGCATCCGGGTTCACCGTCCGATGCCCGGTCACCAGCCCCACATGCTCCCGCGTGTACCCCCAACGCACCACCGTCTCCTGCAGCTCGAGAAACTTCTGGTCCGTAAGTGCGATCAGCGGCGTCGAGTAATACGCGGTCGCTTTCGTGCGAAGCGCCTCGTAAATCGCGGCCTCAGCCACCAGCGTCTTCCCCGTCCCCGTCGGTGCCGACAACAACACCCCCTGATCGCACGCCGCCCAAGCGTACAACGCCTCCTCCTGCACCGGATACGGCGCATACGGCAGCCGCTCGAGGTACTCCAAAATAATTTCGTCGCGTGTGGGCAAGCCTGCGATGCTAGCTTCCCCACCCAACCACTTCTGCGGTAACCTCGCCGCCCAGCCGCTGAATCCTCACACCCACGGAAACTCCCGCCATGCTCAAAGGCATCTCCCCCCTGCTCTCGCCCGACCTCCTCGCCACGCTCTGCCGAATGGGCCACGGCGACGAAATCATCCTCGCCGACGCCCACTTCCCCGGCGAAAGCCTCGGCGTCCCCGTCCTCCGAGCCGATGGCTTAAGGCTCGACGCCCTCCTCGACGCCATCCTTCCCCTCTTCGAGCTCGACGCTTACGTCCCCGACCCGCTCATCATGATGGCCCCCGTCGACGGCGACACCCTCGACCCCGCCGTGGAATCCGCGTACCACGCCGCCCTCTCCCGCCACGTCCCCCGCGCTCCAGCCATCTCCCGAATCGACCGTTTCCACTTCTACGACCGCGCCCAAAAGTGCTTCGCCATCGTCATGACCGGCGAAACGCGAAAGTACGGAAACATCCTCCTCAAAAAAGGTGTCACTCCGGTGTGATCCTGTTCGCGGGTCGGCATGGCGTGTTTCCGCGCTGCACGCAACATGACGCACATAAGCAAGAGTCCTCCGGTCACAGAGAGTGCAAGGCAATCCGAAAAGCAACGCACGGTTCAGTGCAACGAAAAACATCTTCTAATTGGCTCTCACCCGAACCTTCGCCTCCCCCCACCGTTGGCGCTCTGTCAGCCAAGCCCTCTTCCTTCTCTGCGTACCGCCGCGTCCCCGCAGTCCGAAATCCGCCCCGTACCCGCATTCCCAAGCCCGAGACCCCTATTTCGCCGCCGTGACTCCCACCCGGATCGCATACACGCTCGTCCTCGCCGTGATGAACAGCGTTTTCCCGTCTTCCCCGCCGAAGGTCAGGTTCGCAGGCGATTCGGGCACGGGGATTGTCCCGATCAGCTTGCCCGACGGGTCCACGATCAGGATTCCCTCGCCCGCCGTCGTCCATACGTTTCCCCTCTCGTCGACGCGCATCCCGTCCGGCGTCCCCTTTTCCACCGTAAAAAACGGTCGCGGCTCGCCAAGGGTTCCGTCGGGTTTCACGTCGTACGCGCTGATGAACTGGGGCTTGACCTGCCACCAGCTCTCCGCGACGTACATCGTCTTTCCGTCCGGCGAGAGCGCCAGTCCGTTGGGCGCCTTCATCTCGTCGGCCACCTTCGTCAGTTCCTTCCCGTCCGGCGACAATCGGTACACACTCTCGTGGTCGAGTTCCTTCTTGTCGTTCTTCCCCAGCCCCCACGGCGGGTCCGTGAAGTACACCGCGCCGTCGGCTGCCACAATCACGTCGTTCGGCGAGTTCAGTCTCTTGTCCTCAAAGTGCGTCGCCAGAACCGTCTGCGTCCCGTCCTTCTCGATCCGGATCAGGTCCCGCGCCCCGTGCCTGCACACCAGCAGCCTCCCCTCCAAGTCAATCGTCGTCCCATTGGCGTTCCTGCTCGGCGTGAGAAACACCTCCGCCTTCCCCCACTTCCCGTCCGCTCCCCGCCCAATCACATACTGCGTGTCAGCCGGGATGTCGGAAAACACAAACGCCCTCTTCTCCGGTAACCACGTCGGCCCCTCTACGAACTTAAATCCCGTCGCCACCTTCTCCAACGCCGCCACGTCCGGCACGAGCTCGCTCATTTCCAGCATCGACTCCCTTTCAGCCCCCGCTCCCCCCACGCACGCGAAGGCAACACAAACTCCGACCACCGCCACGATTCGACGACGTTGCATACCGCTCTCCACGTTCATTTGCCCGCTCAGACGTGCGCCAAGTCCGGCGCATCGTCCTCCACTTCAACCTCGATCGGCTCGGTGATGCACGAATCATCCAGCCCCAGCCTCGCCTCGTCGCGGTTCGTTTCAATCATCAGCTTCAGCGCGTCCTTCAGGTTCACCCGACACTCCTCGAGCGTGTGCCCGTGCGTCAGAGTGCCCGGAACTTCCTCCACCCAGCCGACAAACAAGCCCGGCGACTTCCTCTTAATGATCGTGTGATAAACCTGCCGCATGACAAGAGCCTTTCCGGCGAAACGGGGCTGGTCCTACGGCCAATCACCCGAAGTGTTTCCCCAAACTCCGCGACACGCTTCCGCGCACCGCCACCTCGCCAGCACACAGTCTGTCACTTCAGGTTCAAAAATTCCAGCATGTGCTGGTCATAAGCCTTCTGGGCCTGCGGATCCGCCAGCGGCAACCGCAATTCATTGATGACCTTCGTCCCCATCGGAATCCACTCCCGCCAGCACTCGGCGCACACCTTTTCGAAGATCATCAGCCCCTGCGGATGACTAAACGGAGCCTTCGGCAATTTCGGCTTGACGTTCCCGCACCGCGAACACTGCACCTCCCCCATCCCCGCCGGCCTGACCTCCACCGCCTTCTCCACCACCGGAACCTCCGCCCCGAGCTCCTTCAACTGCCGGATCATCTCGTTCTTGGGCATGAGGTCCCCGCGCTGATCCGCGATCCTCACCCCCGCCTGCAACTGCTCTATCGCACGCGAGTTATCCCCCGTCTTCATCAGCGCCCCAGCCAGCAACTGATACGCCTTGCTCAGGTTCGCATTCAACGCCAGCGCCCTTTCAAAGCTCGCAGCCGCCTGCTGCGGCTCGTTGGCCTCCAATAACGCCTTACCGAGTGAAAAATGTCCCAGTTCGTTGTTCGGGTCGGCTTCCGCCATCTTCCTGAATTGCTCGAGTCGCGCTGCCAGTTCCGCCATGAGATCGTCCTTCCGTAAAGCTCCCTCACCCTATGCCCCCACCCGGCCCCACGCCGCCCCCACCTCCATCCGCCCGCGACGAAACACCGCAACCCGCCCCTACCACTTGCCCCTACGACTTGCCCGGATGAGTGTTCCCGTACATCAAGCTCAAAATCTCGTGCCGGCTCGACGGATTCTCCTTGAATATTCCCCGTAACGCGCTGGTCACCATCACGCTGCCCGTCTTCTTCGCCCCCCGGATCGTCATGCACGTGTGAACGGCTTCGATCACGCACGCCGCGCCCATCGGCGCCAGCTCCTCCATCATCGCATCGGCGATCTGCATCGTCAGCCGCTCCTGCACCTGCGGCCGCCTCGCATACCCATCCACCAACCGCGCCAACTTGCTCAGCCCCACCACCTTTCCGTCCGGCAAATACGCCACGTGCGCCCTCCCCGTAAATGGAAGCAGGTGGTGCTCGCACATGCTGTGAAACGGAATATCCCGCAGGAGTACGACTTCGTCGTAGCTCTCGGTAAACACCGTGCGAAGGTGCAAGTTCGGATTCTCACGGAGTCCGCTCGTCAATTCCCCGTAAGCCCGCGCCACCCGGTTGGGCGTCTTGACCAAACCCTCCCGGTCTGGGTCCTCACCTATCGCGATCAGCAACTCGCGGATCGCATTCTCAATCCGGGGGATGTCCACGCCAGCCGCGGAAGTCATCGGCAAGTCGGCGTGGTCGGTGGGGTCTTCGTCACCGTCCTCTCCCTGGCCATTGGGCCCACGGGCCTCCATGTGGACCTTGGATCTTCCGCCCGCCTTGGACGCCGATGTTGCCTTCTTTGCCATACATAAACTATAGGACTGGCTCGGCGATGCGACCCGCGCCCCAGCCCGGGTGCCTATCCTTGCTGTCTCCAACATGACCCCACCGGCCAAAGACTCCAAAACCTCCCCACCACTGCCCGCTACGCCCTCAAAGCACGCGTCTGCCGGGCCTTACCAACGCCAGCGACTCTGGTGCGGCGTCATAGGAATCGGCGCGGTCCTTGTGTTCCTCTGGGCTTGCCTGCTCCTCTCTCTACCTGATGTTTTGAAATCATCGTTCGGGTCGCTTCCCCCCGCCGTCGCGGGTGGGTTGGTAATGCTGCTCACAGCCCTCGTCGTCTGCATCATCCAACTCCCCTTCGACTTTTTCGGTGGCCGCGTCATTGAAGGCAATTTTCGGCAGATCGATGTGAACTCCCGTTACAACTGGGGGCAGACGTACCTCTTGGGCGTCACCCAGTGGGTGGTCCTCCTCACAA
>JBBRUM010000258.1:0-5722 GCA_038247815.1 Tepidisphaerales bacterium
ACCCCGCCCCGCCTGGCCCTGCTCTTCACCACCAGCCGCCACGACCCCGCCGCCCTCTCCGCCGCCGCCCGCGCCCTGCTCCCCCCCGACTGCCTACTTTGCGGCGGCTATGTCGTCGGAACCATGACCCGCACCCAACTCGCCTACGACGGCTGGCAGGTCGGCGTCGCCCTCCTCGCCGGTGACGAAATCCCCCACCTCTTCGCCGTTGAACCCAACCTCCCCGGCCGAGAACACGACGTCGGCGCCGCCCTCGGCCAACAACTCGCCAAAAACGCCCTCTCCCCCGCCGACTCCCTCCTTCTCTTCTACGACACCGTCAAAACCGTCGCCGGCGCCCCGGCCCTGAACATGGCCACCCCTCTTCTGGCCGGCCTCTCCGCCACCTGCCAGATTCCCCCCCGCCTGGCCGGCATGGGCATGATCGGCGACATGCAGCTCCACCCCACCTTCCAGTTCGCCGGCGACCGCGTCCTCCAGTCCTCCGCCATGGTACTCGCCTTCCGCCCGCCCCTCCGCCTCGACACCGTCATACTCCACGGTTGCAAACCCGCCGGACGCTACTACGAAATCACCCGCACCGACGGCCCCGTCGTCCTCGAGATCGACCATAAACCCGCCCTCGACGTCATCGGCGACATGCTCGGCCCCGACGCCGGCCTCTCATGGGAAGACTACGCCTTCTTCGTCACCCTCGGGCTCAACCGCGGCGACCCCTTCGGCCCTTACCGCGAGGAGGACTACGCCAACCGCATGTGCATCGGCATCGACAAAGACCGCAAGGGTCTGGTCATGTTCGAAAACGACCTCGTCCCCGGCATGAAGGTCCAGCTCATGCGCCGCAGCGTCGAAACCTCCTACATCCCCGCCCGCGTAGCCGCCCTCCTCGACCTCGCCAAAACCCGAAAACCCCTCCTCGCCTTTTACATCGACTGCGCCGGCCGAGCCGCGACCTACTCCGGAATGGATGAAGAAGAAGCCCTCCAAGTCCAAAACTCCCTCCCCCCCAATCTCCCCCTCCTCGGCGTCTACTCCGGCGTCGAAATAGCCCGAGTCGGCGGCCACCCCCAAGCCCTCGACTGGACCGGCGTCCTCTGCCTCCTCAGCTCCGACTGATTCCCCGCCCCCCACTCTCCCGCACGGTAAACTCCCCTCCGTGCCCCCCCCCGCTCCCCGCACCGGGTCTCCCTTCCCCGGCATGGACCCTTACCTCGAACGCCACTGGATGGACGTTCACGCCGCCCTCGCCCTCGGTGCCCGAGCGGCCCTTAACCGCATCCTCCCGGACGACTTCGCCGCCAGTGTCGAAGAACGCGAGTCCATCCGAACCGGCTCGGGCTTTCCCCGCGACATCCGCCCGGACCTCCGCGTTAACCAGCCCGCCAGGCCCGCCGACGCCCCTCCCGACTCCCCCGCCTATTCTGCCGCGTCAGCCGTCGCCGCCCACTGCGAACTCACCCTCGCCGACGAACCCGTCCTCTAACGATTCGTCACCATCACCGACATCCACTCGGAACGACTCATCACCGTCGTCGAGTTCATCAGCCTCACCAACAAGCGCGGCGCCGGTTTCCTTGAGTTCCGCCTCAAGCGCGCCGACCTCCTCGCCGAGTGAGTCAGCTTCGTCGAAATCGAGCTCACCCCCCGAGGCAACTGGCAAGCCCTCCGCCTCCCCCACCAGCCGCCCCCCTCCGCCCCTGACACCGACGATCACGCCACCGTCCGCACCGGCGGCGACCCCGCAACCGTCTTCTACTTCCGCATGCCCCTCCCCTCGCCACGCTCCTCCATCCCCATCCCCCTCCGCCGGCGCGACCCCGAAATCTCCCTCGATCTCCAAACCCACATCCACTCCGCCTACGCCGACGGCCGCTACGCCAAACGCCTCGACCACGCCCTCCCCCTCGACCCGCCCCTCGCCCCCGCCGACCTCGCCTGAGCACAGTCTTTCACCAAGTCACACTCCTAACCTCCTGCCAACACCGTGTCAGACTCACCCGAACTTGCCTACTACCGCGACCGCCTCGACGAACTCACGGGACAGGTCATCAAGTCGGACTCCGTCGTCTCCCGCGCAAAACGCGAGCTCGGTCAACGCCGCAAAGCCCTCGCCATCCTCTCAGACCTCCAGCGCACCGTCCGCGCCGACATGCCCCCAGCCGACGTCGCCCGACTCGCCCTCACCGCCGCCTCCGCCGCTCTCAAAATGGACCGCACCGTCCTCCTTCAGCCCCTTCCAGACGGCCGCTTCATACCCACCACCACCCTCGGCTACGCCCCAGCCGACGACCCCGCCCTCGCCCCCACCCCCCTCGACATCCCGACAGACCTCCGCGCCGAATCCGCCTACCGACTCGTCACCGCCGCCACCTCCGTCACCTCCCCAAACCCCTCTACCGCGACCTCCGCCGACCCCTTCATCACCGCCGTCCGCGACACCCTCAAACTCCCTTTTTTCGTCGCCGCACCCGTAATGGCCGGAAAACGATGCGCCGGCTTGATCCTCTCCGGCAGACTCCGCGAGCAAAAACCCTTCTTCCCCCCACTCGACGACGGCGACCTCTCCACATGGCTCGCCACAGCCGGGTTCCTCGGCTCGGCCATCGAAAACGCCGAACTCTTCTCCCGCGTCAAACGCATGGCCGACTCGTTCTCGCGCTTCGTACCCCACGAATTCCTCGACCTCCTCGGCCGCGACGACCTCGTCGATGTCGCCATGGGCGATCAAACCCGCCTCGAACTCACCATCGTCTTCTCCGACATCCGCGGATTCACAACCCTCTCCGAAAAACTCTCCCCCGAGGAGACCTTCGCCTTCGTAAACGCCTATCTCGCCTTCGCCGCACCCGTCATCCGCCGCAACGGCGGATTCATCGACAAATACATCGGCGACGCCATCATGGCCCTCTTCCCCCGCTCACCCCAAGACGCCATCCAAGCCGGCATAGAGCTTCAACTCGCAGCCGCCGCCTTCAACCTCGCCCCGCCCATCAAACTCCCCGGCCCAATTGCCGTCGGCGTCGGCGTACACACCGGATCGGTCATGCTCGGAACCACCGGCTTCGATGACCGCCTCGACTGCACCGTCATCGCCGACGCCGTCAACCTCGCCAGCCGCCTCGAAGGTCTCACCAAGTACTACGGCTCCCGCCTCATCTGCTCCGCAGACGCCCTCGCCAAAGTCCCGTCCCCGCCCGCACACCGCCTTGTCGACCGCGTCCGGGTCAAAGGCAAATCCGACCCCGTCATCCTCTTCGACATCTATGCAGCCGACGAGCCCGAAACCCGCGCCCTCAAACACGGCACCCGCCACGACTTCGCCGCCGCACTCAACGCCTACACCACCGGAAACCTCGACGCCGCCGACGTCCTCCTCGCAGCCGTCATCGAACGCCACCCCACCGACCTCGCCGCCCTCCTCCTCGCCACCCGAATCAAACACTTCCAATCCGAAGGCCTCCCCGAAAACTGGTCCGGAGTCGTCTCACTCGACACCAAGTAACACCCAACCCCACCAACAACTACCAACTCCTAAAAGTAGTACCAAATCGTAAACGCCCCCGGCACGGTCAGCCGGTACGACGCCTGCTCATCTGGCATGGTCGCATCCAGTCGATAATCCTTCTTAGGCACCCACTCCACCGAACCGTCGGTGTAGCCCAAGTGCCGGCCACGGATCGAACGCCAATCCTGCAGCGTGCCCAGCGCCGGCTCGAAACGGTCGGACCTCGATCCGTGGAAAAAACTCCACCCACCCACCGCTCCCGCCCGAGCGTAAGTCAGTGTGTCGCCCCACAGCGGCGCTCTCTTGAGTCCCTTCGATCCCGCGCTCCGCTCGCGTTTAAGGACCACCCCAAACGTGTTCCCGGGCTCGTCCAGCCGGCCCAGATACACAAAACCCGTGATCCAATACGGCACCCCAAAAGACGGGTCCGACCCCTGAAACAAATCCACCCGATCCCGCGACGGACACGTCGTACCCACCGGCAGGGTCAGCGTCGTGTTCATCGACGACACTTCCTGCCATTTCAACATCCTCCCCACACGATTCAGCAAATCCACCGTGATCGCCGACGGAACCACCGACCCCACCAACATCACCGGCGGAGCCGGATACTTCCGATCCTCCGTCAAAATCATCTGCGAACCATTCACCAACTGCCGCAGTCGATTCCCACACTCCACCTGTTGTGCCTGCTGCCTCGCCTTCGACAGCGCGGGCAAGAGCAACGATAGCAATACACCGACAATTCCAATCACCACCAACAACTCCACAAGCGTAAACCCACCCACCCACCGCGCAGCCCCCCCGCCGCGCGAGCGATCCCCCCCAAACGAACGATGAACCGTCACCTTGCACATACTCTTTCACCTACCACACGCCCACACATCGACCCGTCCGACACCACCTCATTCGGCAAGAACACCCGTATCGTCCAAAGAAACCTGCACCTGTGCCCGCCTTGTCGCCAGTGGCGTACCTTAAACAGCGACACCCCCCCAAATAAAGGGTCAGTAAAAATTACACTTTATCACGCGGCCCGTTGGGGTTATCTTGACACGAACCCAATTGCGCCCGCCTCCCAAGAAAGTAAGGCAATATTTTGAAATATTCGACCTTCCGATCGTCGCAGTCGCTGTTTTTCCCCCAAACTTTCCAGTCTCAAAGACCTGCGCCGGCGGGTTTTACTCTTGTCGAGCTCCTCGTCGTGATCGGGATCTTTGCTCTTCTCGTCGGGATATTGCTTCCCTCTCTCAGCAAGGCCCGTCGCCAAGCCGAGGTCGTCCAATGCATGTCGAACATGCGACAGTTGGCAGCCGGGTGCCTGATGCACGCTCAGGACAGACGCGGCTTTCTCCCCCTCGCCGGGCGGATTCGTGCCCCACGACTCGTCCCGATGAGTGACCGTGAACGCATTCCCAAGGGCTTGGGAGACACCGGCCGCGTCAAGTATTCCTACGCCCGCGCCCCATCGATGGGCAACGCGTTCGTCGTTGTCCCGTGGCATGCGGCGATCGCCCCCTACCTCCTGCCCACCCAAAAGCTCCCGACCGAGGACTGGGACCTTCTGGAGCACGCGATCAATTCCAACCGCGGAATTTGGAAGCACTTCATGTGCCCCGCCACTGACTCGTACAACACCGGCCCGCGGACCATCGCCGGCGTCGTCTATCCCGAAAATCAGGGCACGGTCGTCAGCGTTTTCCTCGGGGCGTCGATCCAGTACGTCTGGTCCAGCAACGGCGACTACGTGCTCAACGAGGGCGTCATGGGCATGGACAACACGCCCAATGTCCGCCGCCTCGCCGGAAATCTCACGCGCGTCTCAGACCCCTCCTCCACCATGCTCATGACCGACGGCATCCGCCGCAGGGACAGACCCGAACCCAGCGCCTTCCCCAGCTTCAACGACGGCTGGCAGGTCTGGTCACCGCGTGACCCGGCCGGGCAAGCGGGAGTCTCAAGCCGCCGAGCCGTCACGCTCTCCGAAGTCTTCGACGCCTCCAACGGCGCCGCCACCAGCATCCAAAATTTTGACCTCAAACGCCACCGCGGCAAGATCAATATCGCCTTCGTCGACGGCCACGTCGAAACACGACAAATCAACGCCAAAGACCTCGCCCGGGTCTATATCCTCCCGCCACTCTAATCGCTCGCGAGCAGTCATCGCCTCGGCCACTGATCGTCCCGGCCACTGATCGCCCCCCCGGTCGGTCACAC
>JBBRUM010000259.1:0-5697 GCA_038247815.1 Tepidisphaerales bacterium
CGGGGACACTTATCGCCGCATCGCTGGTGGATACGCGGATCGCGGCTACGACGGTGCTGGGCGCGGTGCGCGTGTCCGGGGGCGTGTCGGGGGCGACGCTCGTGGGGCCGGGGGGCGTCGGGGCGCTGAGGTTCGGATCGGTGTCATCGACAACGATCGTTGCGGGACTGGCGCCCGGGAGCGCGGTACCCACGACGTTTCCGACCACCGCGCCGGCGTTCACCAACCCGAGGGCGTCGGTGCGGTCGCTGACCGTCGCACGCGGCGGAAGCTTCGCCAATACGCTCGTGCTCGCACCGACGATCGGGTCCGCGTCGCTGGGGGCGGTGAACACGTCGAACGCCGGCCGGCCCTTCGGCTTGTTCGCCGACGCCGTGGGCTCGGTGCGGGTCTCCATCGCCGGCGACCCCGTCTCGTCAATCAAGGCTTCGAAGACGGCGTCGGTGTTTAGCCGGACCGACTTCCGAGTGCAGGTCGTCTGACCTTCGCCGGCGGTGATTGAATCGATCGGGCGTCCCCTCGCTTGCGGCCGCCCGGTGGCCCGCGGCCCGCATGACGCGGCCGGACCGTGCTTGTCCCGTTGTCGACCCCGGTGCAGGCACTAGGTGTGGGCGGGACGGGTTCTTCGGCGGAGGAGCGCGGCGGGAACCAGCAAGGCGATGATCGCCGACGGCTCGGGGATGGTCGTCGGCGGGCTGCCTCCCACGTCCGCGCCGGGTGGCGGGAGGTCGCGCGGGGTCGAGGGAATACTCGGAATCGGCGGCACGATCAGGGGAAGCGTGTCGAACGTCCACGCCAGCGACGGCCGGGCGGACGTCGAAGTCTCGTTGCGCAGCACCCACGCGTACAAGCCGGGATTGAAACTCGCATCCGACGACAGCAGTCGAACGTTGTCGGATGGGGCGTCCGAAAACGCCAGCGCAGACGCTGAAAGGACCGCGTCGCCCTTCGGAGTCAGCGTCACCGTCCGCAGTTCGAGGCGGAAGTCGCCCACCGCCCCGTTTCGAGTCGCCGTGTCCCAGGTCAACGCCGCTACGGCGCCGCGAGCGGTCTCCGTCAGTCGGAACACCGTCGCCAAGATCCCGCGCGAGCCGACGGAAATCACGCCGATCGACTTCGGCGCCACCGCGACGTCAGCAGACGTCTGGGCGCCAGCGAGATACCTCCTGAGTGTTCCGCCCCGCGCGATTCCCCAGCCCGTGACCCTGGCGTATCGCGTGCCAACTGACCGCGAAAGGGCGAGGGCGGCTGTGGCGTCGAGCTTGCCCGCGCCGAGCGTGGTGTTCAGCCCCGAAGGAATCTCGGGGACCCACGCCTGGCCGGAGACCGTCTTGGTTTGGCGGTCGGCTGACGCAAGCAGCGCGGCGCGAACGGCCGGTGGTCTGGCGAGCTCGGGCCGGTTGCGCAGTTGCGCGTCGGCGATGATCGCCGCGGCGGCGGAGGACGTACGCGCCGTGGCGATGGACGCCGTGCCCGAGTCCCACAGGTCGGCGTGGGCCCTTCCGACGCCGCTCATTGACGGGTTAAAGACCGACTCGACCGCGTCGCCCCGGACGGCGATGACGTTGCGTGCCCCCCAGATAAGCGAGGCGTCGGAGAACGCGCCGGTGGGCGAGGTGACGGCTCCGGCGACGAGGGTGGCGGCGTCGCGGGAGACGAGGATGTCCGCTCCCCGTAAGAGCCTGCCGTCGAGCGTGCGCGACCGCGTCGAACCGGCGAAGCTGGCGTTGACGACCGTCGCCCGGCCGGGAAGTTTGGCGGGGGGAAGGTTTCGGCCACGGCGCGTGGGAAGCAGCACGCGGGATAGAAAGTCGGACGAGCTGATCACATACACGTCGGAGACCGCAGACTGCCCGGGGGAATCCGGCCCGTAGAACGCCGCGGCGACGTCGGCCGCGTGGACCCCCCGGTCCGCGCCGGAGCTTGCCGTTCCCGAGAGCGCGAAAAACCGCTTACCGGCGAAACCGCCCGCGCCCAACGCGGTCGAACTGCCGGCGAAGTCCAGCGGCGCGTACCGCCCAGTGCCAGCCTCGGCGGCTTCGACCTGAAGCACGATCAAACCGCCGCGGGCGAAGGCAGTCGAAGCAAACAAAACGGCGGCAATAAGGGGGGTAGGCCAACGCATGGAAGATTGCCTGAGGGTACGACATGCACCGCGGCAAGGTCGGGCAAATCTAGTCGAATCCCCCGACCGACAAGATTTCGAATATCGGTGCGGGGACCCGCGGAGGATTCAGAACTTGCACCCCTTGTGAGACAGCCGCTGCGGCGCGCTATAGTCCGCCGTGCCCCTATCACTACCCCTGCTGGACAATGCACCTCGGGCTTCGGATTTGCCGGGCGGGCGCAAGCCGTCTTGGCTGAAGATGAAAATGCCCGGCGGCGAGGGGTATGCGGCGATGAAGGCCCTCGTCCGCGACAACAAGCTCCACACCGTTTGCGAGTCTGCCAAGTGCCCGAACCTCGGTGAATGCTGGTCGGCGGGCACGGCGACGCTGATGATTCTCGGCGATGTGTGCACGCGATCCTGCGGGTTTTGCCACATCGCCACCGGCAGACCCCCCACACTCGACCTCGACGAGCCCGTTCGCGTGGGCGACGCGGTGGCGAAGATGAAGCTTAAGCATGTCGTGATCACGTCGGTGAACCGCGATGAACTCAAAGACGGCGGGTCAGCCGTATGGGCGGAAACGATCCGACAAATCCGGGAACAAAGTCCGGGGACATCGGTGGAAGTCCTGATCCCCGATTTTTGCGGCGACTGGGAAGCCCTGCAGCGCGTGCTCGACCAGCGGCCGGAGATCCTCAATCACAACATCGAGTCGGTACCCCGGCTTTACAAAACGGTGCGACCGCAGGCGAAGTACCACCGGTCACTGAAGCTGCTGCAAATCGCGAAAGAGCAGGGACTCACAACCAAGACGGGTATGATGCTCGGGCTGGGCGAGGAGGAACAAGAACTCGACTCCGTCCTCGACGACCTCGTCGCCATTTCTGTGGACATCTTAACACTCGGCCAATACCTCCAGCCGACGCCGAACCACCTCAAGGTCGAACGGTGGGTCCACCCCGATGAGTTCGCCATGTGGAAACAACGCGCCGAAGCCCGCGGACTCCGACACTGCGAGTCCGGCCCGATGGTGCGAAGCAGCTACCACGCGGAAAAACAGGTCGCCGCCCACGCCGCGAAATGATGCCCATTGAAGACGCGGGGCTGAGTAAAATATTCGCGGGATATAGCACTTGTACGTCGGGTGTAGACTTGTTAGAAGTCTGCGGGGCTGGCAACCGGGCTGACACTTTCTTCTGGAGCGCAACATGAGCATGTTTTCAAATTCGGGTCCGACACCACTGGATTATGCGCCGGCGCGGGACGTTTCTACGTTTCGGTTTTTCAACCAGGTGTACGCTTGGATGTTCGTCGGGCTGATGGTGACGGCGGTGGTCGGCTACGGCGCGAGCACCGTACCGGTGATCGCCAAGTCGATGGCGTCGCCGGGGATTGCGATTACGGCGGCGCTGGGGATGTTCGCGTTGGCGTGGGGGGCTCAATCGGCTGCGATGAGGTTGGGCGTGGCCGCGGGCCTCTCGTTGTTTGTTTTGTACGCGGCGCTGATGGGCGTGCTGACCAGCTACATCTATCTGGTGTACACGGTTGACACCCTGCTGGGCGCTTTTTTGGTGACGGGCGGGGTGTTCGGCGCGATGAGCGTGGTGGGATTCGTGATCAAGAAAGACCTGTCTGGGATCGGCAGGATCGCGATGATGTCGGTGCTCGGGCTTTTCGCCGCCAGCTTGTTCAACGTGTTCTTCGCGAGCAATGCGCTGAGCTGGTTCATCACCTACGGCGTGCTGATCGTGTTCATCATCATCACCGCCTACAAAACGCAGGACCTCAAAAACATCGCCAGCAAGTTCGCCGACAACCCCGAGCTGCTCAACCGGGCGGCTGTACTCGGCTCGATCATGCTGTACATCACGTTCATCAACCTTTTCCTGGCGATCCTTCGGATCATGGGAAGCCGGAAGTAAGACCTGATTCCAATCGACAACGCAAAGCCCGCCGACGGTTGTCGGCGGGCTTTTTCGTTTAAGCTCACCGCGATGGCCACCTTTCGGGCGGAACTGGTTTCGGCGTATGTGGTAAGCATGTCGCGGGTGGGGGCGTGGGCGGTGGTGTCGGGGGTGGTGGCGCGGGAGTGGGGTGCGGGGGCGTTTGGGGGGGTGTCGGCTGGGCGGGCGGCGGTGACGTTGGTGGGAAGTGTGGGGGTGGCGATGTTGCCGGTGCTGGTGGGGATGATGGCGGATGCCGCGCGGCACGGACGGGACGCCGACGTGGCGCGGGACGACGATGGTGTGCTGGGATACGAGCGGGGAGGAGGGCGAGCGGCTAGGGAGGTGCGGGCCGTGTTTGGAACGGGGCTGTTGCTGGCGGTAGGAATGGGGTTAGCGGTGGCTGGGCTGCTCGGGGGAGTGGCGATGGTTTGGGGGCTTACGCGGACGGAGGGGGTGGCGCTGGCAATGATGGCCGGGGGGATGCTCGCTCGGGTGGTGGGGGATGTGGGCGGCGCGGTGCTGCAATCCCACGGGAGGTTAATCGACGATAACGCGGTGGTGGTAGCCGGCGAGTGGGCCTGGCCGGCGCTGCTGGTGAGCGGAATGCTATGGAAGACGTGGGTACCACCGGGTGTAGCGGGATTGGAGCTGGCGGCGCTGGCGTTTTTGCTGGCCGGGCTGATGACGATGCTGGGGCGACTGGCGCTGGCGACGAAGTGGGTGCAAAGCGGAGGAGATGGCGGGGTGGGCTGGGACGGGACGGTCGCGTGGTCGGTGACCGCGGGAGCGGGGTTGCTCTTCCTAGGGACGCTGGCCGACTTCTGTTACGCGCCCCTGACCCAGGTAAGGATCGCAGGAAATCTGGATGCCGGAGAGCTTGCCACCTACGCGGCAGCCGTGCAGGTCGACGGAGCGATGCTGCTACTCACGGGGGCCGTTGGCGCAGTGATCTTGCCAAGGTCAGCCCGGGCACTCGCGCGAGGCGAAAAGGCCAAGGTCTTGCGAGAATATTGGGTGAGCACGGGGGTGTGCCTCGGGGCGATGACGGTGGCGGCGACGGCAGTGTGGCTCTTGGCCGAGCCGCTGGTGAGCCTGTGGTTGGGGCCAAGGGTAGCCGGGCTAACCGGACTGCAGACGGTCGTCGGTTTGGTGCTGATACACACTGTTCTGGGCGCCGGCGGCGGCGTTGGCCGAGCCGTGATCCTCGCCGGGGGCAAGTTTCGGACTTATGTCTTGGTGTCGATGGCTTTCGGGTTGGTTAACGCGGTAGCCGTATGGATTGCCCTGTCGGGACTGGGGTGGGGTGTGCCCGGCGTGGTGGCTGTGACGGTTGTGACGGTCGCGGCCCGGTGCGTCGTGTGGATGCCGTGGTACGTGCAGCGGATGCTCCGCCAGTAAAGGGAACCCGAAACCGGGTTGGCGAGAGAACTAGCCGTGACTATCATCTCGGCCCCGCAGTGAGCCGTAGCGTCTGCGGGAACAATCCGGAGAGGTGTCCGAGTGGCCGAAGGAGCAGCACTGGAAATGCTGTAGGCGGCTTAAACCGTCTCGGGAGTTCGAATCTCCCCCTCTCCGCTTCAAAATCGCCTGTCACCCTAACTTCAGTGGTGACAGGCGGTTGCGTTTGAAAAGTGGCCGCAG
>JBBRUM010000260.1:0-5695 GCA_038247815.1 Tepidisphaerales bacterium
ACCAGCCCACCTTGCCCTCGGCGGGGCTCCGGGTGGATGGGGCCCCCCCGCCGGGCGCCGTTCCATGTGTCGGTGTTTTCGCGGGGGTCGATGGGGTCGTAGGCGTTGATGCCTTCAGGGAGGAGTTGGGTGGAGTTGCGGGAGTCGAGGTGGGGGAGGTTTTTGACGGAGGGGGGGCTGAAGGATGTTGCTTAGGTGCCGGGGAAGCGGATGGATTGGATTCCGCGGCGGCCGTGGAGGACGACGCGGCCGGGGTTGCGGGTGAGGCTGGCGGAGCGGAGGGCTTCGAGGCCTTCGGCGAAACGTTGGCGGGTGTCGTTTAGGCCGGTGGATTGGCCGGGGAGGGGGGGGGAGGCGTGGAGGAGGAGTTCGGGGCGTTGGTCTTCCCAGAATTCGTAGGCGAGGGTGAGGATGACGACGGTGGCTGTGGGGGCTCGGTCGAGGATGTAGGTGAAGCCGCGTTCGAGGTGGAGGGGTTCGTGGAGGGGTCGGATGGAGCCTTGGGGGAAGAGAAGGACGGGGTGGCCGGAGTTGAGGAGACTGGCTGCTTGGGCGCAGGCGCGGAGCGCGTCTCGGGGGGATTTGCGGTCGACGGAGAAGGCTCCGATGCGGCGGAAGAAGGGGTGTGCGCGGACTTGTTCTTCGTCGACCATGACACGGAAGGTGGTGTGGTGGCGGTCGGAGAGCAGGGCGTAGTTGATGGCGATGCCGTCCCAGAAGGAGAGGTGGTTGGCGAGGTAGAGGGTGGGTGGGGGCGGGGAGTTGGGTGCGGGGGGAAGCCAGTGGCCGTAGGCGCGGAGGGCGTGGAAATGCTTGCGGAGCGCGTAGGGGCAGTAACGGTTCCACCAGGCTTGGACGAGTCTGTTCGGTTGCTCGGGGAGCACGGGATAGGGTAGGAGTTGGTTGGTGGCGAGGGGGATCACGGGCGTCCGAAAGTTGTGTAAACTTGGGGCATGACACTATCGGTAAGACTCAGGGACGAGTTTGACGCGCGGACGGTTTCGCGGGGTGAGCAATATGCGAGGTCCGGGCGGGTGGTGAAGATGAAGATTCAGGGGGACGAGTTGGAGGCGTTGGTGCGGGGGTCGCAGAATTACCATGTGGTGGTGGAGAGGGTTGCGGCGAGGGATGGGTGGGTGGTGGGGACGACGTGTTCGTGCCCGGCTGGGGAGGATTCGAATGGGCATTGCAAGCATGTGTGGGCGGTGCTGAGTGCGTCGGTGGATTTGGTGAGGAAGTCGTGGGGCGCGGTTCCGGGGAATGTGGCGGATGCGTCGGAGTTGGCGCAGGAGATTGAGTCAGACGACAGGGGTGGGGTGATAGAGGTGAGGGAGATGATGCAGGTGATACGGGAGACGTTGGGTGCTGGGAAGAATGGGGCGAAGACGGTGGAGGTGGTGGGGGTTAAGCCCGAGGCGCTCAAGCATTCGCTGCCGCGTCGGATGCAGAGCGGCGGGGAGGGCGATGGGGGGCCGATTGCGCCGGTGCGGTGGGTGGTGGATGTGGCGCGGTCGGCGTCGAACGGGTGCGTGGTGCTGCAGGCGGTGGAGGCCGAGGGGTCCAAGGCGGTGGGGCTGACGATGGGGCACGTCGGCCGACTGGTCGACGGGCGAGACCGGGTGATCGCGGCGATGCTGATTGGCGCGGGTCGGTCGACGGGTGATGGGTACTTCGGTTCGTGGCAGTACCGTGCCGATGAGGGTCGAAAGTCGTCGCTGTGGTGCGTGCTTCCACGGATGCTGCGGCCGTTGTTCGAGCAGTTGGCGGAGACGGGGCGGCTGTTCCACCGGCGGGAGGCGGACGGGAAGGCGTTGCTTCGGCTGCGGTGGTCGCCGGATCAGCCGTCGCACGCGGCGGTGAAACTCGAGCCGTCGGCGGGGAAGAACAACTACGCGCTGCGGGTGGTGGTGCGCGACGAGGCGGGGAGCGAGTTGATTGGAGGGGCAGACCTGACGCTCGACGGGTCGCCGGGGGTGGTGCTGAAGGACGGGGTGCTCTCGCCGCTGTACTCGGACGGATATCTCGAGTGGGGGAAGCACCTTTCGTCGGCCCGCCCGATCCGCGTCAACGACGGCGACGTGGGTTCGCTGCTGGGGGCGCTGGCGGACTTGGGCGTTGAGGCGCCGGTGGTCTGGCCGGAGGAGTTGAAGGTCACCGAGCTGGTGGTCACGCCGACGCCGCGACTGCTGATTTCGGACAAGCCGGGGCAAGAGGGGCATGCGGCGCGCGTGCTCGCGGTGTACGACGGCGTGGCGGTTGACATCGGTCAGCCCCGCGGGGCGGGGGTGTCTTCGCGGGGAGCCGACGGCGTGCTGCGACTCGTGCGGCGCGACACCGAGGCCGAGCAGCGCTTCGATGCCCGCATGGCTGACGTGGGGGTCCGGCGTTGGAACGGCGAAGAGTACCGCAGGTTTCTGCCGCCGAAGAAGCTCCAACCGACGGTCGTCGCGCTGCTGGCTGAGGGGTGGGAGGTCGCCGGCGAGAAGGGCAAGTTCCGCACGGGCGGGGCGGTGACGATCGCGGTGTCGTCGGGGATTGACTGGTTTGACCTTGAGGGGAAGGTGTCGTTCGGGGAAGTTTCCGCCGACATCTCGGCGGTGCTCGAGGCGTTGCATTCGGGGGTGGCGTGGGTCGAGCTGGGGGACGGGACGCGGGGGATGCTGCCGGATGAGTGGCTGGCGAAACATGGGTCGTGGTTGGCGTTGGGCGAGGGGGGTGGGAAGGGCGTTCGGTTTAAGCGGTCGCAGTTGTCGGTGATCGATGCGATGCTGGCGTCGATGCCCGAGGCGGGGTGTGACGAGGCGCTGGCGATGGCGCGGAAGCGCCTTCGGTCGTTTTCGGGGATAACGGCGCGGGCCGAAGCGCCGGCTGGGTTCAAGGGCCAGCTCCGTCCGTACCAAGCCGAGGGCGTGGCGTGGCTGGGGTTTCTGCGCGAGCTGGGGCTCAATGGTTGCCTGGCCGACGACATGGGTCTGGGGAAGACCATTGAGGTGCTTGCGCACCTGATGGAGTGCTGCGAGGGCGGCGGGGCGGCGGGTGCCGGGCCGACGCTGGTGGTGGCGCCGAAGTCGCTCGTGTCGAACTGGGCGGGGGAGGCGGCGAAGTTCGCCCCTGGCTTGGCCGTGCGGGTGTACGCGGGCATCGGTCGGCGGAAAGACACGCAAGCCCTCGCCGGCGACGGGCTGGTGCTCACCAGTTACGGCACGATGCGCGAGGACATCGAGCTGCTCTCGTCGGTGCGGTGGGGCTGCGTGATCCTCGACGAGGCGCAGGCGATCAAGAATTCCGGTTCGCAGACGGCAAAGGCGGCGCGACTCCTCCAAGGCGACCGGCGGCTGGCCATGACCGGAACGCCCGTAGAAAACCGCCTGGAAGACCTTTGGTCGATCTATGAGTTTCTCAACCCCGGGATGCTCGGACGGTCGAAGCGGTTTGAGGCGCTGCTCAAGTCGTCGCGGCAGGGGGGCGAGATGGCGGCTGAGGATGTTGAAATGGTTCGCCGGGTGATTCGCCCGTTGCTGCTGCGGCGGACCAAGGGCGAGGTCGCCAAGGACCTCCCGTCGCGAACCGAGCAGACGGTGACGTGCAAGCTCGGCGTGCGGCAGCGGAAGTTGTACGACGGGCTGAAGATGCACTACCGGCAGTCGCTGCTGGGTGAGGTCAGCCGGAAGGGGATGGCGAAGTCGAAGATGAATATTCTCGAGGCGCTGCTGCGACTGCGGCAAGCCGCTTGCCACCCCGGTTTGATAGACCCGGCGGCCGGACTTGTGGGCAAACGCAGGTCGGCCGCCAGTGACGGCGGGTCGGCGAAGTTCGACACGTTGCTCCCAATGGTCGATGAGGTCGTTCGCGAGGGGCACAAGGTGCTGCTGTTCTCCCAGTTCACCTCGCTGCTGGATTTGCTGGAACCCGAGCTGAAGATGCTCAACACGGGCATCGTGCGGATCGACGGAAAGACCGCGGCCAAAGACCGCAAGGCCGCCGTCGATCGATTCCAAGCCGACGCAGAAACCAAAGTCTTCCTCATCTCGCTCAAAGCCGGCGGCGTCGGGCTGAACCTCACAGCCGCCGACTACGTGTTTCTCCTGGACCCGTGGTGGAACCCGGCCGTTGAAGCCCAAGCCATCGACCGGGCGCACCGCATCGGGCAGACGCGCCCGGTCGTGGCGTACCGACTGCTCGCGGAGAACACGGTCGAGGAAAAAATCGCGGCGCTGCAGGGGAAGAAGAAGCAGCTAGCCGACGCGCTGGTCTCGGGCGACACAGGGCCGCTGTCGTCGCTCACGCGCGAGGATCTGGAGTTTTTGCTGGAGTAAGCATCTCGCGGTTACTTCGTTTCCGGTTGAACGAACCCCGTCACCGGGCCGACGGGGAGGTCCCAGAGCAGCAGCGTGCCGACCCACAGCTGCGCGGCGGCTGCGGAGATCCAGAGGCTGCCGAGGACGACCGTGAGAAACCGGCCCCGTGGCCGAAGCCAAACGCACAGACTCAGCACCAGTGGAAGGGCGACCAAGAGCGTACCGAGGGCGACGTGGGCGGGGCGGCGGAGCAGGTCGCGGTTTTCCGGTTTGAGCACGTCGGCGGGGGGGAAGGTGACGACGGTTTCCCAGAGTTCGCGGGGGACGGTTGTTTGGGTTTGCCCGGAAAGGTGCCAGATTCCGGCCGACGCGGCGAGCAGCCCGAGACCGGTGGTTAGAAGGAAGACACGACTGGCCGGCAGGTGGATGACCTTGGCGTCGCGCGGTTGGTCGGCGCGGCCGGTGCCGGGGAAGACTGTTCCGGGTTCGTGCCTGGGTTTGGGGGCGGGTGTACTGAGAATGGATGCGTTGCGCAAGGCCAGGGCGAGGGCCGTAAGCCCCACCGAGATCGTCAGTCCGGCGAGGGTGGCGTGCAGTTGCAGCGGGGGGGCGACATAGACCGCCCGCTCCGGCCACTCCGCCGGGAGCGTCGCAGGGGCGATCGGCGGTCGCGGCAAGCCGAACCGGTACACCGCCTGCCCCGCGATGTGCGACCCCACCGTGCTCCCTCCCACTGCTAGGAGGAGCAGCAGCAGCAGGGGGGGATATAGAAACCGCCGCGTTCCGTCCGAACTCGCGAGGAAGACGATGGAAGAGAGCAGCGCGACCGCTGTCGACCCGGCTTGGATGAACGCGTGCGTGCTCAGCGCGTCCCACAACTCGGGGGACAGCGCGTTTGCCGCGTGCCAGTTGACGAACTCCCCCCCACGGGCAAGGTCCTGCATCGCGTAAAGTCCCGACACCGCCACCGGCAGCGACAACACCGCCCCGATCAGCACCATCCACCGCCCCGCGTTCCGCGCTCCCGCCGCGCCCAGCAGCCCGCAGACAACCTCCATCATCACCCCGATCGCCAGCAGCGCAATCGGAAAGTGAACGAGAACAACGTGCCAGTTGGGTTCGATCAGCTCAGCCAGGACGTTCATGGTCTGCTCAGGATAGCTCCCGGGCGGCGGTGGTGCGCGGGCGGCGGGGGATGATATGGTGGGGCTATGGCGAGCGAGTCGGAGAAGGCGGCGGCGAGGTTGGTGGTGGTGGGGTTCGGCGGCGACCAAATCCCGGCGTCGTTGCGAGGCTTGCTGGAGCTCGGCGTCTCGGGCGTCGTGCTCTTCGCCAAGAACATTCCCGACCCCGCAAACATCCGAGAGCTCACCGGCGCCCTCAAGGCCTCACGCGCC
>JBBRUM010000261.1:0-5690 GCA_038247815.1 Tepidisphaerales bacterium
CCCAGGTGTTGGAGGGGTTGATCGTGGCGCGAGGGGGGCGGGTGGTTAAGGGGGTGGCGGTGGAGGAGGTGCTGGTGGAGCCGGGCGTGGGGAAGAAGGGCAAGCCGAGGGCACGGGGGGTAAGGCTGGCGGGCGGGAGCGAGCTGCCGGCTGAGGTGGTGGTGATGAACGCGGATGTGGTGTATGGGTACGAGAAGCTCATCCCGGCGCGGTGGCGGAAGAAGTATTCGGACAAGACGCTATCAAAGATCGAAGCTGGCGGGAGCGGGATGGTGCTAATGCTTGGCGTGGAGGGGAAATACGACCAGCTCGCGCACCACACGAAGTTCATGCCCGAGGATTATCGGTCTGACCTGCGGGCGATGTTCGAGACCAAGACCGTCCCGGAAGACCCGTGCATTTACGTGTGCTGCAGTACCAAGACCGATGCAAGCCAAGCGCCGCAGGGGTGTGAGAACCTGTTCGTGCTGGTGTCGGCTCCGGCGCTGGACGAGAGAAGCCCGAACTGGGAGACGGAGGGGCCAAGGTATCGAGATCAGGTGGTGGCAACGCTGGAGAAGAAGTTCGGGCTGACAGACCTGAGCAAGCGGATCGTCGTGGAGAAGCGGTACACGCCGGCGGACCTCAAGCGTGTGTACAACGCCAACGCGGGGGCGATTTATGGGATAGGGAGCAACTCGCGTCGGACAGCCTTCCTCCGGCCACCGAACCGGGACCGGGATATCGACGGGCTGTTTCTGGTGGGCGGGGCGACGCACCCTGGGGGCGGGCTGCCGCTGGTGACGCTGAGCGGGAAGATCGTGGCGGAGATGGTGGGGGAGGGGTCAGTTGTGTGATGTCGGATGTGAAGACGGGGGGAGTTAGGTTGGGGGTGGGGCGGGCCGATAGGTGGAGAGTGGGATGGGACTGGCTGCGTGGGCGCAGCGGGCGCAGTTCTTGCATTGGGTAGGTGGAGGGGGCGGAAGGGTTGGTACTGGATGCCGCGGGATTTGCCGGTTGGGAATGGGCGGATGCTGGTGACGTTTGACCAGCAATATCAGATCCGGGACTTCTACTTTCCGCGGGTGGGGCAGGAAAATCACGGGGGGCAGGGGCCGTGCAGGTTTGGGGTGTATGCGGATGTGCCGGGTGGGGGCGGGGGGGCGAAGAAGGAGAAGCTGGCGTGGAGCGGGGACGGGTGGAAGGTGCGCAAGCGGTATCTGCGGGATTCGCTGACGACGTCGGTGTCGATGGAGCATGGGGAGCTGAAGCTATCGCTTTACTGCAACGACGCGGTGGACTTTCACCGGCGCGTGATGGTGCGGAAGATCAAGGTGCGGAACCACGCCGACTCCGCGAGAACCGTCCGCGTGATGCACCACCAAGCCTGGCAGATGAGCGGTACGAACGTGGGGGATACGGCGTACTTCGATCCGGACTTGCTGGGGGTGGCGCACTACTGCGGGCCGAGGCACATTCTTGCGGGGTTCTGGACGGAAGACGGAAAGCAAAGGGTGGACGAATTCGCCACCGGAACCAGCGGCTTCGGCGGAGCCGAGGGCACATGGCGCGACGCGGAAGACGGGCACCTGCAGGGGAACCCCATCGCGCAAGGCGCGGTGGACTCGACGATCGCGCACCACCTCAAGCTAGAGCCCAACGGCGAGGCGACGTGCTATCTGGTTTTTATCTGCGGAGAGTCGCGTGGGGAGTTGCTCAAGCTCAACGACTGGCTGAAGGAACACACTCCGCAGGGGGTGCTGGACCGGACGACGTCGTACTGGCGACTTTGGGTGAGCGGTACGGCGATCAACTTCGCGAACCTGCCGACGAAGTTTGTCGAGCTGTTCAAGAGAAGCCTGCTGGTCGTGCGGACGCAGGTGGACGACTCGGGGGCGATTCTGGCTGCCAACGACAGCGACATTCTGCAGTTTTCGCGGGACACCTATAGCTATGTCTGGCCGAGGGACGGGGCGCTGGTGGCTGATGCGCTGGATGCGGCGGGGTTCCCGATGCTGTCGCGGAAGTTCTTCGAGTTCTGCCAGCGGACGATCACGCCGGAGGGATACCTCCACCACAAGTACAACCCTGACGGGTCGGTGGCGAGCAGCTGGCACCCGTGGCAGACGAAGGAGGGGGTGCGGCGGTTACCGATTCAGGAAGACGAGACGGCGCTGGTGGTGTGGGCGTTGTGGCGGCACTTCGAGAGGCACCGGGACACCGAGTTTATCCGGCCGATGTGGGTGGACGTCGTCATGCCGGCTGCGGACTTCATGGCCGAGTACCGTGACGCGGAAACCGGCCTCCCCCAGCCGAGCTACGACCTGTGGGAAGAGCGGTGGGGGGTGCACGCGTTTACGGTGGCGACGGTGTGGGCGGGGTTGCAGGCGGCGCGGAAGTTTGCGCTGAGCTTTGGCGACACGGCGCGGGCCGAGAGGTATCAAAAGGCGTGCGAAGAAATCCGGGCGGGGGCGGAGAAGTATTTGTATGACGAGAAGCTCGGGCGGTTTGTGCGCAGGCTGGTGGTGCGCGGGGAGGCGGGGACGGGCGTTGGGGGGAAGAAGGCGGAGATCGAGGGTACGGTCTCCCAACGCGAGGGCTCGCCCTATGACGTGGACGAGATTTTTGACGCGAGCATGTGGGCGGTGGGGCACTTCGGGCTGTTCCCGATCGAGGACGAGCGCGTGCGGCAGACGATGACGGCGCTGGAGAAGCGGCTGTGGGTGAAGACGCCGGTGGGTGGGATGGCGAGGTATGAGAACGACTATTACCACCGCGTGAGTAGCGACATCGAATCGGTACCGGGGAACCCCTGGTTTATCTGCACGCTGTGGCTTGCCGACGACCTGATTGCCCGCGCGACGACGCCGGCGGAACTGAAGAGGGCCTTGCCGGTGCTGGAATGGGTTACGGGGCACACGCTGGAGAGCGGAGTGCTGGCTGAGCAGGCGCACCCGATCACCGGTGCGCCCCTGAGCGTGTCGCCGCTGACGTGGAGCCACGCGCAGGTGGTGAGCACGGCGATCGCGTACTTGGAGAAGCTGGAGTCTCTAAGCCCGTGCGGCACCTGCCAGCAGCCGGTGTTCCACGTCCGCGGGGTCGTCGGCGGAAGCTGGGAAGCCGCAGCCGAAACCGCCCCGCCGATCGAGACACTGGTGGCGGCTGCGGCCGTGGGAGGCAATGCCGGTGGCCGGCTGAGGATCGACACGCGAGACTGCATCGGCTGCGGCGTGTGCGTGGCGGCGTGCGCGAACAACGTGCTGGTAAGCCACAAGGGAAAGGCGCTGATCGACGTGCGGCAGGTGAACCACTGCGATTTGGACGGGGCTTGCGTGGACGTGTGCCCGACGAAGGTGGTGAGACTGGTGAGGGAAGGCGTGAAGGCGGCGTAGGCGGACTTGGTCAACCGCCAAGCTTCCGACTCTTCAACCTGTTAATAACGTCCAACAGATTCATCGCAAGCCATCGAGTGCCTTTGGGAGCGAGTTGCGATCGCTGGCGCTGCATCTGAAGTTCGAGGCGTTGATAGCGCTCGAACCGTTTGACAGCTCTAGTCTCGGTGCGATTGGAACGGCTGGTTACCAACATCCTTGCCTCCTCCGAAGCATCAACGAACATCTCGTCAACCGCAAAGAACTTAGTCTTCAGCGTCGTCAATCGTAAAGACAATTATCGCCGCATATGGACTGAGGATCGCGTGAATTGTCGCCTCCTCGCCCTTGAAGGTGTTGCTTGATGAGCTGTCGACGGTGATTCCTCCGAATGATTTCCCGTCGATGGCTATTGGGACAACGCCGACGCAGTCGTATGGCTTTTTCTCAAAACCGGGGAGAGATCTGACGTTGCACTCGACGACTGGGCGGTTGGTTTTCATGGCACGACAAACCATCCGAAGGTCATCCCATGTATGGACTACTCCCGCAGATCCCGGCCTTGACCTTGCAACAACGATGAGAGATTTTTCGTCACCTTAACACGAGTGAGATGCACCTGAATGGTGCATCCTGCCGTCCGCGGAATGGCGGACTCAATCTCCCATTGGGCCGCAATGAGCAGTTGTTCGAGGCACGAAATGGACGCACCCTTCTTCGTCCTCGGCTTGACCGCGCTTCGCATGCGATGGAGTCCGAGTTCGAGGTAGTTTGAAACCGTTGATCTCACCGTGTCGGGCCGGAGGCTCGCCACAATGCTCGGAACATCGATCGCCACATCAACTGCGCCAGTTACACTGAGAGTGAACCACAAACAGCCATCAATCGTGGTAGGGAAGGAATGCCATGAGGGCGGCCACGCCGAACCACCGGAAATATCAGCCCATGCGACATAGCCGAGTAACAAGGCCAACCCGACTCGAAGTCACTTTGCCCCAAAAGTGAGAATGTTTCCGAACGGAACCCTGGCGATCCGCGCAACAATGTTTTAACAGGTGTATCACACCATCAGTGTCAAGAGTCTATCGGACCACATCAAAACCACTAACGGACTCAGCCGACCTTCCTCAACTGTACCTGGATCTCGTCCAGTGTTTCCTTCAGGCAGCCGAGGTGGGGGTGGATTTCAAGGGCTTTGCGGTAGCAGTCGGCGGCGTCTTCGAGGTGGCCGAGTTGGAGGAGGGAGTGGCCCTTGCCGGACCAGGCGCCGAAGTGGCAGGGCATAAGTTCGATGGCTTGGTCGCAGTCGTCGATGGACTTGGCGTAGTTTTCCTGGAGGTAGCTGGCGACGGCGCGTTGGTTGTAAGCTTCGGCGAAGGTGGGGTCCAGAGCGATGGCTCGGGAGTAGGCGGCGTGGGCTTCGTCGAATCGGCCGACGTCGAGGAGGCGTGTGCCTTTGCAAACTTCGTGGTTGGCGCTGGGCGTTCCGGCTCGGAAGAAAATCGACCAGAGGGCATGCTCGGCGGTTCCGTAAATGAGTTCGTCGTGGTCGCGGAGTTGTTTGAGCAGGGGTCGGATGCAGCATTTTTCGCCTACCCAGGCGAGGGTGAGAATGGCGATTTTGCGGGCGTCTTCGTGGTCGCCGGTGAGGAGCGTCAAGATTTGTTCGATGTCCCACCGGGACCGGGCGGCGACGACGAGTCCGTGGAGGTCCTGTTGCTCAAGCAGGGGCTTGAGTACAGCGACGAACGTATCACCATCGAGCGAGGAGGGGTATCGCACTGAGGCAATCGTAGGCCCGGGGGAAATGGCGGACGAAGTTATCGGGGGCTAACTACGGCAGAATCCAATCGGGTGAATACACAAATGGGGGATTAAATCGGTGCGGAATGGGCGGCCATTACAGGCCGGGGCGGGGGCGGCGCTGGTTGATCTCCTCTTCGCGGTCGGGGGCGGCCCGGGCTTCGGGGGAAAATGGCGCGGCATAAAACGCTCGACGTTGTTGTGGCGAGGCGTTGAGCTTGACGGGTACGTAGCCGGTTTCGAGCTTGCTTTTGCAGGCGGTGGCGGGGAAAACCAGCGCGACCAAGGCGGCGAGGATGACAATTCGGCTCTTCATGAAGCCGGGATCATAACGGCAAACTCGGGGCCAGGGGTAGTGCGCGGCGACGCCGTGTGTTAGGAACGGGCAAGTGCGGGTTGCCATTGTTCACGACTGGATCACAGGAATGCGGGGGGGGGAGCGCGTCCTCAGTCAGGTGTGCCGCATGTTCCCGGGGGCGGATTTGCACACGCTGATCCATGTAAAGGGCAAGGGAGATTCGGTGATCGAGGGGATGC
>JBBRUM010000262.1:0-5687 GCA_038247815.1 Tepidisphaerales bacterium
GATCCCCCCCTGGGCCTGGGTCGGCGGAGCCTGCGGCGTCGTCATCGTCACCGGAGCCGTCTTCCTCGCCCGCCCCCTCGGCGCTGCCACTCTCGTCATGCTCATCATCGCCGGCCAACTCTCCACCGCCCTGATCATCGACCACTTCGGCCTCTTTGGCTTCGACCAAAAACCCCTCTCCCTCCCCCGAATCTTCGGCATAGCCCTCCTCCTCGCCGGAGCCGCTCTGATCAAATTCTCCCGTTAATTTCCAACCCCGTATGAACAACTCGCCCGCTAAACCCAGAGAAATCGGTCCTGACTCTAGCCCCTATGCCTTCACCACCTTCCCAAACCCGAGGAACTTCGGCACCGAAACCCGGACCCAGCCGAAGTGCGACACCAGATGGATCGCCACCGCCGCGAGCATCCCCACCGACAGATAAAAATGCGCCGCCGCCCACTCATGCCTGGACATCCCCATCCACACCGCTGCCCCCGCTCCCCCCGCTCCGCGTCCTCGCCCTTCCCCCCCGTGCGGCAACACCCACTTCAGCAGACCGCCCGTCATACCGACCCCCATGAGGAGCACAAAGCTCGCCACATCCGTCCAAAAAATCACAGACCCCCTCTTCCACCACTTCGCCATGAGATACCTCCAACCCCTTAGACTACCACTCCGGCCAAGGCTCGAACCGCAGCCGTGCTGTCGCACATTGTCGCATGCGAGCCCTGATTCCGACCATGCCGTGATCTCCGCCACCTCCCTCGTCAAACTCACCAACCAACCCCACACGTCCCCCAGAACCCCAAACGCCTCCCCACTCCCCACATCAAACATCCCACATCTGACATTCCCCCCTCATGCCCTTCCTCCTCCCACTGGCCTTCCTGATCGGTTACCTCGCCGCGCCGGTCCTCTCGCCTCTGGCTTTCCTTCTGGGCCCGATGCTCGTCGTGATGCTCCTGCTGACGTTCCTTCGCCTGCCCCTCTACGACCTCCGTTTCCACCGGACGCACTTTGTCATTCTCGGCTTCCAGCTCCTGCTCGCGCCGATCGCGTACTTCGCCCTGCTCCCGTGGGGCACCTCCGTCGGCTTAGCCGCCCTGATCATCGCACTCACCCCCACGGCCACAGCCGCCCCCGCCATGGTCTCCATGCTCCGCGGCGACGTCGCTTACGTCACCGTCGCCTCGCTGCTCACCAACACCACCCTCTGCCTGCTCATGCCCCTCGCCCTGATCCTCTTCACCGGCGGCACGGTCCGCCCCGACCTCGCCAGCACCGCGACGATGGTCCTCCGCGTGCTGGCCGTCGTCCTCGGACCTCTCGCCCTCGCCCTCGTCGTCCGACGCCTCCTCCCCACCCTCGCCACCGCCCTCACCGCACGCCCGCGCCTGCCGTTCTACCTCTGGTCCTTCACCCTGGCCGTCATCACCGCCAAAACCACCACCCACCTCACCGACCACCCCCAACCCCCCGCAGCCATCGTCACCATGGCCGGCGTCTCCGCGCTCCTCTGCGGCGTCAACTTCGGCTTGGGTCGCCTTCTCCCCCGCCTCGCCACGCCCCGAACTCAAACCCCCACCCACCTCATGGAAACCGCCCAATCCCTCGGCCAAAAAAACACCCTCTTCACGATCTACGTCGCCCTCTCCGTCCTCAACTCCCCCCTGATCGCCCTGGCCCCCACCTTCTACATCCTCTGGCACAACCTTTACAACTCCATCCAACTCTTCCGCCACCGCCCAAAGGAAAACCCGCCACCCCCCGAACCCACCGACTCGGTGTAGTTCTCTTCTCCCTTTACACTCCCGCCATGGCCTCCCCCGTCCCACTACTCTTCCTCCTCCTCCTCCAGCCTGCCCCGGCAACCACCTCCCGTCCTCTCCCCCCACCGCCCGATCCCGTCGTTTTCGTCGCACCCGACAAGCCCACTGCCATCGTCCTGCACCTGCCCGGCATTTCGGGGATCATGCCCGTTGATCGTCGCATGATCCGTGGCTTGCGGGAGGGGCTCGAGTCGCTGCCCGGTTCGCGGCCGCGTATCGAAGCCTTTGACTGGCCGTACTACGACAAGGGCTTGGGCGCGCTGATGAACGAACGCGCCAACCGTGCTCTCTCCCTCAACGTCGCCGCTTGGATTACAGCCGCCGCCCGCGCACGCCCCGACCTCCCCCTTTACCTCACCTCACATTCCGGCGGCGGGGGGGTGCTGCTCTGGGCACTCGAACTCCTGCCCACAGATGTCACCGTCGACCAGGTTCTCTTTCTCGCCCCAGCCGTTTCCCCCACCTACGACCTCTCGCCCGCACTCCGACACGTCCGCGGCAACGCCTACGTCTTTTCCTCCCCAGCCGACACCGTCCTGAAAATGACCACCGCCTTCGGCACGATCGACCGCAAGTTCACGACCTCCGCCGGCGTCTTTGGCTTTGTAACTCCCACCACGCCCCCACCCGCCGACCCCGCCCAATACGGCAAGCTCGTCCACCGCCCTTACCTCGGCGATTACATGAAGTTCGACAACCTCGGCGACCACATCGGCTCCCTCGAGCCCGCCTTTTCCAAATCCGTGCTATCCGCACTTCTCACCCCCGCCCCGTCAAAAATTCAATCCACCCAGCCCGGACTTCCCGTATCATCCACTCGCCCCGCCCGACCTTGACCCGGGCCCTAACACATCCGAGGAAACATCCATGGGTCGCACCGCCCTCCGCCGCACTCCGGCTGTCGTCGAAACCGTCGAGCCGCGCATCCTTTTCGCCTACGACCTCGCCTTCGTCGACGCCACCACCTCCCAGGCCACGTATTCGCCGGGACAGCCCATCTCCGTCGACTTCACCTTCCGCAACAACGGCGACACCCCCAGCCCCGCCACCAAGTTTTTCCTCTTTCTCAATGCCGCCGACTTTGGAGACGGCGACGACGGGGGGGACGATTTCCCTACCGGATACGGCGGGACTCTGTTTGAAGCCACCGACAACCTCGACATCCCAGCGCTGGGCGCAGGCGAAACCCGGGTGCTCACTTTCGCCCGCCCCGTCGGTTCGTTCGTCTTCGACGGCGGCCCGTACTTCATCTCGGTTTTCGCCGGGTTTGAAACCGGAGCTGACTCCTCCGGCACCTTTCTCCAAAACGACTCCGACCCCGCCAACAACTTCGGCCAGTCCACCTCCGCGCGGATCACGATCGTCAACGGTTTCAACCCGCGTTTCCTCGGTGTCTCCATCCCAGAATCCGTCATCGGCGAGCTGGACACCTCCTTCGGCGACAACATGTCCGGCGTTCGCACGAACTCGATCCCGCTGGGCGACCTGCAGACCCTGGCCACCTCGTTCGACCCCGGCGCGGGCACACAGTACGCGTTGGCCTCCCGGGCCACCGATCTGCTCCTGCTCCGGTTCGACAACCTCGGCGTTCTCGACACCACCTTCGCCACCGGTGGCGTTCTCACCATCGCCTCCGGCCAGGACAACATCACCTCCGCCATCCTCACCCGCGCCCCCGACGGGACGCTTCTGGTGGCCGCGACCCGCGCCCTGGGCGCGTCCGCGCTGGTCGCCAAGTTTTCCCCCGTCGGGGTCCTCGACACCTCTTTTGGTGACACTGGCATCTTCACCGCCCTCGACCAAACCTTCGTCTCCTCCTCCGTCGTCGCCGGCCCGGGCGGAACGGTGTATGTCGTCGGCACCTCCGGCGCCCCGGGCTCACGCGATTTCGCCATCCAGCGCCTCACCGCGTCCGGTGCCCGTGACGCCTCATTCGGAGTCAACGGCAGTTTGACCGTCGACGTCGGCGGCGACGAGGTCGCCGCAACGGCTGTCCTGAACAACGACAACTCCCTCGTCGTCGCGGGCTCTTCCGGCTCGCGCATCGCAGCTATTCGAGTCCTCGCCACCGGCGCCCGTGACCTTCGCTTCGGCGTTCGTGGAATACTTTCCGCCGCCATCGCCCCCGGTCGCGATGAACGCGTCACCGTCTCCGCCCTCGGCCCCAGGGGCGCGGTCTACCTCGCCGGTTACTCCGCCGCGTCGGATGGCTCGGCGTCCACACCGTTCGTGCTCCGCCTCTCCAGGGCGGGCCGCCCCGACGCCGCCTTCGGCCGGCGCGGCGTTGCCCTTCCCAACGTCGGCTCGGCGCTGGCCGTGCCCAACACGCTGATCTCCACGCCCGACGGAGGCGTTCTCCTGGCCGCACAGATCGCAGACTCTCTTTCCGACGCCGCATCCGGCCGCGTCGCAGCCGCCTTCGCCCGCTTCGACGCCAAAGGCAAACCCGTCGTCAACTTTGGAACCAACGGCGTGTCCCGAATCCTCCTGCCCGGCATCGCCCCCACAGCCCTCGGCGACACCCCCGGCGACTTCGCCACCTTTGTCGCCACCCGCCAAGGCGCCGCCACCGTCGTCCCCGGCGGCAAGGTCCGCGCACTCGGCTCGGATCCCGGCGACAACTCCACCAACGTACGGGTCGCCCAGCTCTCCGCCGACGGAGTCGACATCGCCCCGGCTTTCCCCAAGGCCCTCTCCGCCTCCGTCAAAGCCGGCGCGAAATCCTCGGTCTCGTTCCGACTCTCCAACCTCGGAACCCTCCCCGCCTCGGGCAACCTCTCGATGTCCCTCTCCCTGATCCCCGTGTCCGCCAGCCCGGGCGCTTCGGGCGGCACAATTGGCACGACCTCGGCTCGCGTCTCCCTGGCTGCCGGTTCGTCGCGCAACCAGTCGCTCCGCGTGACCTATCCCCGCGCCACCGGCCTTTACACACTCGTCGCCCGTGTCACACCCACATCTGGATTTAGCGACCTCTCCACCGACAACAACTCGGCCTCATCCCCCAACCAGCTCACCCTCTCCCCCACCGGCCGCCCCCTCCGGTCCTCCTTGATGCCCTTCCCCCCGACCCTCATCCGAATCGGCCCCCCCTCCACGCCCTCCACGCCCCAAGCCCCCTCCACTCGCCGAAACCCCCCGGCCCTCCAACCCGCCCCCCTCTCCCCCCTCTCCCCCGTCGCTCCGACCCTTTCTCCCTCGGCCACCAAAGACCTCTTCTCCTCCACCCCCCTCGCCTAGATACCCGAACAACTTTGCCCGCCAATGGTGTTCCGTTCTGCTTCGCCCATGTCCACCCCAGCCGCCACCGCGCATTGGCGCGAGCTCCGCTAAGGCCTCTTCCGTTCTATCGGAATCAACACCATCGCCGGCGTCGGATGGGGGCGGTCAGGTCTCCGCCGAGCGCTTCAATCCCGGCTTCGCACACGGCGCACTCCTTCCGAGTGCCGATACCCCCCAATGGGCAGCAGTCGCGCGCGACGCGGGCGTGCGCTACGTTGAGCTCACTACCAGGCACCACGACGGATGTTGCCTCTGGCCCACCCGGACCACCGACTTCCGTATACGGTCCGCCGCTGTCACACAGGACATCGTCGGCGACTTCGTCGAGTCCTGCACGGCTGTCGGCGTCAAGCCCGGCTTGTATTACTGGCTGTGGGACCGCAACTGCCCCTTACATTCGGACGACACCGCCTACAACCAGTTCGTCCGCGAACGCATCACCGAGCTGCTTACCCACCATGGCCCCCAAGTGGAGCTTTGGTTCGACAGCGCCTGGAACAAGGACTTTCCCACCAAGTCGTGGGACCACACCCCCGAACCACCCAACGCGCCGCTGAACCCTTCGCCGTGGAAATGGGCAGAACTTGATTCGCACA
>JBBRUM010000263.1:0-5661 GCA_038247815.1 Tepidisphaerales bacterium
GCCCCACCCCCCACCTCGACGGCAAGCACACCGTCTTCGGCCAAGTCACAAAAGGCCAAGACATCGTCAACGCCATCGAACAGGGTGACACGATCAAGAAGATCACGATCACCGAAAAGTAGTTAATGCTGGCGGTGCGCGGGGGAAAGTCCCCGTCCGATGTGTTTTGTCTTCAGCCAAACTGACGAATATTACCGCAAGGAGAATCGCTTTCCCCACCGAACCCGATAAATCCGAAGAGAGCCAAAGCTCAACAGGAGTTATCCGAGCTCTGTTGCGGCAGTGTCCCGTGCCCCGCGACGCCCTGCCTTACTCGAGTGACTTCGAGGCCTTGAAGACTTCCTACGAGAAAGCGGTGTCGGCCAAGTCGACAGACCTGCAGTTTTGGCGGCTCATCTCCAACACAGCCAAACGCGGTGGCATGGGGAAGGTTGGTGCTCGAAAACGGGTGCCACGTCTTCCACCACAATCCGAGCCAGAAAAACTCGAAATCCTTCGACTCTTTCCGGATAGAATCGGAAACCGCGATTCCATCCCTTACACCGCGAGATTCGATGCTCTTCGACGACGATACGGCAAGCTGACCGGGCAATCACTGTCCAGCAATGAGTTCTGGCGCAGGATTGCCAGCGTGGCAAAACTTTCCAGAAAGCCGCAACCGACCATGTCATCAGCCTCGACGTCCGGACTCGATCCAGACCTCCTCGGATTTCTGGAACGCAACAACCCGTGGTGGCGCGGTCAGCCAGCCGTGCCTGCCCAGTTCTTTCGCCGCTGGGCTTACGATGAAGCCGCAAGTCGTCTCCAATCTGGCATCGCCAAGATGGTCGTCCTTCGCGGGTCCCGCCGCGTGGGAAAGAGCGTCATTCAAAACCAGCTCATCGACGGCCTGCTGAAGCTTGGCACCATCGACCCAACGGGCAAACCAGTTGACCCCTCCCGAATCCTCGCCGTCCAGTTCGATGACGCTCCCAGCTTGGGTTCACTCAGAAGCCCGATCGAAACGATCGTGCGCTGGTTCGAGCAACACATCCTCAAGTCTTCTCTCAATGCCGCCGCCGCCGAAGGTCGACCGGCATACCTGTTCTTCGACGAGGTTCAAAATCTGCCGAACTGGTCCGTCCAACTCAAGTCGCTCGCTGACCTCTCCGCCGCGAGAATAGTCGTAACTGGCTCGTCCGCGTTGAGGATTCGGGAGGGACATGACAACCTCGCGGGTCGAATGACCCCCATCGAGATCGGGCCGCTGCGACTCGGCGAGATTGCCGGAATCAGGCGACTCGGCAGTCTTCCCACCTACGCCCCGAAAGCCAGAATCGAAGATTGGAAAACCTTCGAATTTTGGCGCGGACTGGTCGAACACGGGCGAAAGCATGCCGGAATCCGAGAACTTGCATTCGGCTGCTTCTCCCGACTCGGCGGATACCCCCTCTGCCACGCCTCGCCAACTCTAGATAACACGGACTTTCTTCGGCAACAATTGATCAATGAAGTCATCACCAAAACCATCGAGCACGACACTTCCCGCAAACCCCACCAAGTATCCCCCGAACCCGAGCTCCTTAAGCATGTGTTCCGAATGGCCTGCAGATATGCGGGTCAGGCAGTTCAACCCAAACGGCTAGCCGATGAAGTCATTTCACTCACTCAAGTCCCCATTTCCAACCTGAAGATCAACCAAGCCATCGACTTCCTCGCTGACTCGCTTCTCATTTCAGCGGTGCGACCCCTCGAGCTACTGGGGAAGGGACAAATCCATCCGTCCAAGCTGTGCATTTGCGACCACTATGTGCGAAATGGGGTCCTCCAGGAAACCATCCCCCTCGACCCCGCAGACCTCGCAAAGGAGATCGAGTCTGTCGTCACCCAAGCGGGCCACCTCATCGAGAGTACGCTCAGCTATTTCCTCGCGGGCATCCCAGGTCTGGACGTCGCCTCATTCCCCCCGAGGCCGACCGAGCCCGAAGTCGACTTCATCCTGACGATCGGCACGCTACGGATCCCCGTCGAAGTCAAGTACCGTTCACGACCGCCCACCATTGACCAACTCGGCGGAATTCGCCACTTTCTCAGAAAGCCTGCGTATCAGTCAGCGTTCGGCTTGGTCGTAACCCAAACGTACGCAGGCCTCGTAGCCGACGACATCCTGGCGATCCCCGCCTCAACGATGCTCCTGCTCAGGTAACTCGTACGCCCCCCCACCCGTCCACTAAAATCCGAAGATCGCCTTCCGCACATTAAACTCGTCGCCCCCACCGTTCTTCGCCTTCTTCACGCTGTCCACGTTCGACCGCGCAGCCGGCTCGATCTTCGTACTGCCGTTCACGCGGTACGCGTTGCGCTCGGTCCTGTCGCGAGGCGCGGCCGTCAGCGTGTCTTTACCCGACGTTCCCACGATCGAGTTCGAGCCCGTGCCCCCGTCCACCAGGTCGTTCCCGCTGCTCCCATTCAGCTGGTCGTTGCCGCCGCCCCCTCGCACCGTGTCGTTACCAGAGTCCCCGATCAGCCGGTCCAACCCGCCGCCGCCCACGATGCTGTCGTTCCCCGCCCCACCCTTGACCGTGTTCCTACCCGTCGTCGTGTCCGACCCCACCGCAACAACGTCATTCCCCGTCCCCGCCATCACCCGATTGTTCCCGCCGCCCGCGATCAGATTGTCATCTCCCGACCCGAGCTTGATGTTGTTGTCTCCATCCCCCAAACGCACCACGTCCGCACCCGTCCCGCTATCCAAAACGTTCCTGCCGTTGCCAGCCGACACGGTGTCGTTCCCCGCACCCGACTTAATGTTCGACTTCCCATCCCCCACCGTAATCACATCGTCCAACCTCCCCCCCACCACCGACGTCGTCACCGCCACACTGCTGAGTATCTCGTTAACCACGCGCGACCCCCCGACAATCCGCACGGACCGCACTTGCGCCGCGGCAAACGTCTGCGCCGCCCCATTGACCACCACACGCACCCGACTCGAATCCTCGGTGTCCAACGCCACCGAGATCACATTCGCCTGATCGTTGGTCCCCAAGACCGACAATGTGCCCCCACTCAGCTTAATCGCCGCCGCACTGAGCATCCGACGACTCTCGAGCACCTCAAACAACCGTGCCATGTGTCACCCTTATCTTCCGCCCCGACAAAACTCCCCCCCAGACGCCTCAATGTCCCTCAGCCGGGTGCCCCAGGATCGCCTTGAGCTCCCCGAACTTATCGTCCCGCAGCCCAGCCGACTTAGCCTCCAGATTCAACCTCAACAACGGCTCGGTGTTGCTCTTCCTCACGTTGAACCACCACCCGTCCAGCTCAACCGTGATCCCATCCAGAAAATCAACCTTCCCCCCTACCCCTCCATACTTCTGCTCCAACAATTTAATCGTACCGTCTTTGTCTTCCACGATAAAATTCACTTCCCCCGTCGCGAAATACTTGTGGAAAGGTGCCATCACCGCGCTCAACTTTTTCGGCTGGGCACTCAATACCGACAACAATCGGGCAAACGCGATCGCCCCACTGTCCGCGAAAAAATTATCCCGAAAGTAGAAGTGTCCCGATAATTCCCCTCCAAAAACTGCATTCTTCTCCGCCAGCGTCTTCTTGATAAACGCATGCCCCACCCGGTCCCGCACCGGCACACCCCCCGCAGCCAGCACTACATCTTTCACCACGTGACTGCTCCGCAAGTCATAGACAATCGCCGCAGCCTTGTTCTCAGGCTTGGCCAGAAAATCCTTCGCCAGCAACGCAGTCATGAGATCACATCCAATGGTCGTCCCCACTTCGTCCGTGAAAATGCACCGGTCCGCATCGCCGTCAAAACACGCGCCGAGGTCCGCATCTGGCGTCTTCTTTAGAGTAACCCGCAAGTACTCCAAGTTCTTCTCCACCAACGGGTTGGGATCGTGCACGAAGCTCCCCGTCACCTCAAACAGCACCGGCACGATCGTCAGATTCGGCACCCCGCCAAACACCGCCGGTACCATCTTCCCCGCCATCCCGTTGCTCGCGTCCACCACCACTTTCAGCGGCCTCTTGAGGTCCAAGAACCCCAGCACATGCTTGCGATACGCAGCCCAGATGTCCTGCTTTTCCAACTTCGTTCCGTTGGCCGGGGGCAGTTTCGAGTCCGTCGTGGCGACCGCAATTTTCTTGATGTCTTCCAGCCCAGAGGAACTCCCGATCGGCTTGGCCTTCGGGCCGGAGATTTTGAACCCGTTGTATTCCACGGGATTGTGACTTGCCGTCGTCATGATCCCGCCGACCGCCCCCAGATGATTGATGGCGAAATAGATCATCGACGTATCGATCATTCCAATGTCGATCACGCTCATTCCCCCCGCGCGTAGCCCCGCGATCAGGGCCTTGACCAGCACCGGCGAGTGCGGCCGCATGTCGCGCCCGACCACCACCGTGTCGCCCTTGCTCACGCCATCGACGCTCTTCCCGCCGTACAACCCCTTGAGGTAGCCGGCAGTGCCGTATCCCACCCGCCGTGCCGCATCCTCCGACAACGGCTCGGGATAGATCGCTCGAACGTCGTAGGCTTTGAAAATCTTCTCGATCATGGTTCTCTCTTCGGCAAGTGGACCTGCGTTTGGCTTCGCGACTTGCTAGCCGGATGCACCCTTAGGTTATCGTCCCACGTGCCCTCCCCCAACCCCCCCCTCTTCCGACTCCTCCGATTCGCCGTCCCCGCCGTCCCCAATCCTGCTCCCGGCCCTCCCGCGTCGAGGGCAGACTCCAATCTCACACTTGACACGGCCCCCCCACACCGATCGTCGCGCTATTGCGTTTCGCGCTCCGCCCGTCACTTGCGCCGACGCCGACTTGCCCTCAATAGGGGACGTGCACCATTCTCCCCCAGGCGCTTCCCCCACCCCGTCACTTGACGCCCTTCCCGGCCCGCCACACAATTCCCCCATGCCCAGACTCGCACGCGTCGCCGTAGGTGGTCAGATCTATCACGTTCTAAACCGCGCCGCCGGCCGCAGGAAGCTCTTCTCCTCCAGCGCAGACTACGCCGCCTTCCAGCGCTGCCTCGCCGACGCCGCGACCTCCGTCCCGGGCTGCCGCGTACTCGGTTACGCCATCATGCCCGACCACTTCCACCTGATCCTCTGGCCCAAAAAAACCGGTGAACTCTCCGCGTTCATGCGCAAAACCTCCCTCCCACACGCCGTCCGCTGGAACTCGTCCCACAAAACCATCGGCCAAGGGCCCATCTACCAAGGCCGGTTCAAGTCGTTCATCGTCGCAGAATCGCACCTGCCCAAGCTGCTGCACTACGTCCTTCGCAACCCCGTCCGCTCGAAGCTCGCCAAGACCCCCGGCGCCTGGCCTTGGACCTCCGCCACCACCGCCCCCGCCAAAGGCGCGCACCCCGTCACCCTCGCCAAGCCGCCCTCCCCACTTCCCGCAACCTTTAAGAAGACCCTCGACTCAGCCGAGTCGCCCGAAGACCTCACCGCCATCCGCAAGTCCGTCGTCCGCGGCAGCCCCTTCGGCACCGACGAGTTCGTGAAGAAAACCGCCGGCAAGCTCGGCTTGCAGTCCACCCTTCGCGCCCGAGGACGCCCCCGCATCCACCCGCTCCCCCCCCCGACCAAACCCGAGCCCAAATCCGCGGCAAAAGCCAAAGCCAAGAAGAAGAAGAAGTAACCCCCC
>JBBRUM010000264.1:0-5601 GCA_038247815.1 Tepidisphaerales bacterium
GAGATTGCGATCGATTGGACGACGGTGGTGTTCAATATGCTTACTTTGAAGGGGATCTACGGGCGGGAGATGTACGAGACGTGGTACAAGATGACGGTGATGATTCAAAGCGGTCTGGACATCTCGCCGGTGATCACGCACCGGTACCGGGCGGAGGAGTTCGAGAAGGGATTCGAGGCGATGCGGAGTGGGAGGAGCGGGAAGGTGATCCTGGGGTGGGCGTAATGGTTGTTGACGACAAAAACACGAGTTAGAACGGAGAAACACATTTCACATCAGATAATCGAGATGAAGACGAAGAGGGTAAGAGTCGTCGAAGTTTATGTATTTGAAATGTTGATTGCATCGTCTCTGAGTTGATCTGTGTTCTCTGTGGTTTCTCAGTGTCTGTGTGACTCCGTGGTGAACATTTCTCGAACGGGAGCGCGTTATGTACGGTGGAATGAAGGAGCATTTGGAGAGGGCGTTGGAGGAGATTCGGGGGGCGGGTTTGTTTAAGGGGGAGAGGGTGATTACGGGGCGGCAGGGGGTGGGGATTGATGTGGCGGGGCGGGAGGTGATTAACCTTTGCGCGAACAACTATTTGGGGTTGGCGCAGGATGGGGAGATTCGGGCGGCTGCGATGCGGGGGTTGGAGGAGTGGGGGTATGGGATGGCGTCGGTGCGGTTTATTTGTGGTACGCAGACTGTGCACAAGCGGCTGGAGGCGAAGCTGTCCGAGTTTTTGGGGTTTGAGGATACGATTTTGTACACATCGTGCTGGGATGCCAATGGGGGGGTATTCGAGACGATTTTGGGGGCGGAGGACGCGGTGATTTCGGACGAGCTGAACCACGCGTCGATCATCGACGGGATTCGGTTGTGCAAGGCGGCGCGGTATCGGTATCGCAATTGCGACATGGGGGACTTGGAGGAGAAGCTCAAAGACGCGTGCGCGAAGAGCCCGCCGGCGCGGTTTAAGCTGATCGTGACGGACGGGGTGTTTTCGATGGACGGGACGATTGCGCCGCTGGGGGCGATCTGCGACCTCGCCGAGAAGTACGGGGCGCTGGTGATGGTGGACGATTCGCACGCGGTGGGGTTCATGGGGGAGAACGGAAAGGGGACACATGAGCTGTGCGGGGTGATGGGGCGGGTGGACATCATGACGGGGACGCTGGGGAAGGCGCTGGGCGGGGCGAGCGGGGGGTATGTTTCGGCGAGGAGGGAAGTGGTGGAGATGTTGCGGCAGAGGTCTCGGCCGTATTTGTTCAGCAACACGCTGGCGCCGGCGATTGCGGCTGCGAGCATTCGGGCGATTGAGCTGGTGGGGGAGAGGCCGGAGCTGCGGCAACGGCTGGCCGAGAACACGAGGTACTTCAGGGCGGAGATGACGAAGCGGGGGTTTGTGATTCCCGGGGGCGCGGAGGGCACGCACCCGATTTGCCCGGTGATGCTGGGGGATGCGGTGGTGGCGCAGCGGATGGCGGCGCGGATGTTGGAGCTGGGTGTGTATGTGGTGGGGTTCTTTTTCCCGGTGGTACCGCAGGGGAAGGCGCGGATTCGGACGCAGATGTCGGCAGCGCACATGCGGGACGATTTGGATGCGGCGGTCGGGGCGTTTGAAGAGGCTCGGGGGTAGGGGGGGAAGAGGGCTCGGACTTTTTCGGACGGGAACGTGCGGGAGGGAGTGTGGGGGTTGCAGTGTTGGGGGGCGGGGTGTGTAGTGGGGGGATGAGATTTTGGCGCTGGGCGATTGTGTTGGTGTTGGTCGGGGCGGGGTGTGCGGCGTCCGAGCCGGTGGGAGTGGAGCGGGTTGGGGTCGGTGGGAAGGTTGCGCGGGCGGAGGGGGGGATGGTGGTGACGGTGCATCCGCTGGCGACAGAGGCGGGCGTTAGGGCGTTGCGGGAGGGGGGGAATGCGGTGGATGCGGCGGTGGCGGCGGCGGTGATGTTGGGGGTGGTGGACGGGCACAACTCGGGGATCGGGGGCGGGTGTTTCATGCTGATTCGGCGGGCGGATGGGACGGTGCTTGCGCTGGACGGGCGGGAGATGGCGGGCTCGCGGGCGACACGGGAGATGTTCGTGCGGGGTGGGAGGGCGGATACGGAGTTGTCGCAGACGGGGGCGCTGGCGAGCGGGGTGCCGGGGAGTTTGGCGGTGTATGACGTGGCGCTGAGGGCGGCGGGGCGGGGGAGCTTGGGGAAGGCGCTGTTGCCGGCTGCGGGGGTGGCGGAGCGGGGGTTTGCCATTGACGGCAACTATGCGCGGAAGCTCAAGCTGACAGCGGAGAAGATCGCCCGGTTTCCGGAGACGGCGAAGGTGCTTCTGCGGGCGGATGGGCGTCCGCTGGAGAAGGGGGACAGGCTGGTGCAGATGGATTTGGGGCGGACATATCGGGCGATTGCGCGGGAGGGGACGGGGTGGTTTTACGGCGGGGAGTTTGCCGGGCGGACGGAGGCGTGGATGCGGGAGAACGGGGGGATTTTGACGTCCGGGGATTTCGCGGGGTATCGGGTGGCGCTTCGCGAGCCGGTGGTAAGCACGTATCGGGGGTGGACGGTGGTCGGGTTTCCACCGCCGAGCTCGGGGGGCGTGCATGTGGCGCAGATTCTGAACATGCTGGAGCTGTTTGACGTGGCTGCGCTGCAGCGGGAGTCGGAGGCCAAGCGGGTGCATGTGGTGGCGGAGGCGATGAAGCTGGCGTTCGCGGATCGGGCGTGGTGGCTGGGGGACCCGGACTTTGTGGCGGTGCCCAAGGGGCTGACGGACAAGGGATACGCAGCCGATCTGGCTGGCCGGATCGACCTGGACCGCGCGACGACGGTGCCCTCCCGCGGGTCGCCGCCGGAACGCGGGAACTTCGGGGCTGCCGGTGAGAAGCATACGACGCACATCGCGGTGGCGGATGCGGAGGGGAACTGGGTGGCGCTGACGACGACGGTGAACACGAGCTTTGGGAGCAAGGTGATTGTTCCGGGGACGGGGGTGATTCTGAACAACCAGATGGACGACTTCGCGATCGCGCCGGGTGTGGCGAACGCGTTCGGGCTGGTGGGGAACGAGAACAACGCGGTGGGGGCGGGGAAGCGGCCGTTGTCGAGCATGAGCCCGACGCTTTTGGTGCGGGGTGGGAAGGTGGTGATGACGGTGGGGGCGGCCGGCGGGCCGAAGATCATCACGCAGGTGCTGCTGGCGATCAGCAATGTGGTTGATTTGGGCGACGATCTGGAGACGGCGCTGACGAGGGCGCGGTTTCATGATCAGGGGGCGACGACGGGGTTGTGGGTGGAGGAGACGATGGCGGGGGGGACACTCGAGGGGTTGCGGGGGAGGGGGCACCGGCTTGAGGTGGTGGCGTTGTCGGGGGCGACGAACGCGACTATGATTGGAAGAGATCGTATGTTTGTGGGGGTGGCCGAGCCGAGGCTGGAGGGGAGGGCGGAGGGGGTGGCGGGAGGGAGGGTGACGAAGAGACAGAGTGACAGACGGAGGAAGTGACACAGTGACAAAGAGGCACAGTGACAGAGTGAAGTAGGGTGGGGAGGGGTGATGCGGATGGGAGGGAGGAGCTTATTATGATGCAGGAGTGGTTTAAGCGGGCGAAGCTGGGGATTTTTGTTCATTGGGGGATTTATTCGACGGGGCGGACGTCGGAGTCGTGGGCGTTTTTTGGGGGGGAAGTGGCGTATGACCTTTACATGGCGCAGGCCAAGGAGTTCACGGCTTCGGCGTATGACCCGGATGCTTGGGCGGGATTGTTTGCGGAGGCGGGGGCGAAGTATGCGGTGCTGACGGCGAAGCATCATGACGGGTTTGCGTTGTGGCCGACGAAGTGGAACAAGCTCAACAGTGTGGAGGGTGCGCCGGCTGGGCGGGATTTGATCGGGCCGTATTGCCAGGCGTTGCGTCGGCGGGGGCTGAAGGTGGGGATTTACTTTTCGCACCTGGACTGGAGCCACCCGGACTACGCGACGGTGCTGCCGCAGGGGGCCCAGCCGCACGCGCACGGGAGCATGCACAAAAACGCGTTCGGGTATCCACAGAATGGGGAAAGCCCCGAGCGGTGGGAGGCGTTTCTGGCGTTTCATCGGGGGCAGCTCAAGGAGCTCTGCGAGCTTTACAAGCCGGACCTCCTCTGGTTCGACGGCGACTGGGAGCGGGACGAATCGCAGTGGCGGTTCGACGAGTTGAAAGACCAGTTGCAGGCGTGGTGCCCGGGGGTGGTGGTGAACAGTCGGATGGGGAAGCACGGGGATTACGGCACGCCGGAGCAGGCGATTCCCATCCAGCGGCCGGAGGGGCCGTGGGAGTTCTGCGTGACGATCAACGACTCGTGGGGGTATCAGATCAAGGACAAGAACCACAAGAGCGCCCGCGAGTGCGTGCGGATGCTGGCGGAGTGCGCCGGGATGGGCGGGAACCTGCTGCTGGACATCGGACCCAAGGCCGACGGATCCCTTCAGCCGGAACAGGTCGCCGTACTGCGGGACATGGGCGCGTGGATGAGCAAGAACCGCGAGGCGTTCGACGGCACTGGCGCCGGCTTGCCGCATGGGCACTTTTACGGGCCGACTCTGCTGAGCGCCAACGGCGAGGTGCTGTATCTCGTGTGCTTCGACCGGCCGACGGACGCGGCGGCGGTGAAGGGCATTCGGAACAAGGTGAAGCGGGCGAGTGTGCTGGGGTGCGCGGGAGACGTGGGGCACAGGAAAGTGGGCGGTGCGCCGTGGGCGCACTTGCCGGGGGTGCTGTGGGTGGACGTGCCGGAGGAGGCAATGGACCGGCTGGGGACGGTGGTGCGGGTGGAGCTCGAGGGCAAGCTGGATCTTTACACCGGCGCGGGGGACAAGGTGACGTTCAACCACTAGCTGTATGAGTGGGAATTGTCTTGGAGGCGAGAGGCGGCGGGTGGTGGGCTTGCGCGATCCGAGTGGAATTTCAAGGGAGAGACACATTCGGAGTGCGATGGTTTTGGCGGTGGGGGTTACATTGGCGGGCGGTGTGGCGAAGGTGGAGCAGATTTACGCGGTGTCGTCGGCGGGGGGGCTCGTGCGGTTTGACAGCGCGTCTCCGGGGATGGTGACGACAGTGGGGGCGCCGAGGGGGCTGGTGGCGAACCACAACCCGAGGGCGATCGACTTTCGTCCGGCGGACGGGCGGTTGTATCTGTTGTCGTCGGGGCGAACGACGGTCACCAATGGCCGGGCGCAGTTGTACACGGTGGATCTGGCGTCGGCTGTGGCAACGACGGTGGGCGGCGGGTTTGTGCTGGCGGGGAACTCGCCGAACCGGGTATCGATGGACTTCAATCCGGTGGTGGACCGGCTAAGGGTGGTGACGGGAACGCGGAACAACTACCGGGTGAATCCGAACACTGGCGCGATGGTCCAAGCCGACGGCACGATCACCTACGACGCGGGAGACCCGCTGTTCGGGCAGGTGACGCCGGTGCCTGGGGATGTGGCGTGCACGAACAACTTCGCGGGGGCGATATCGAAGACTCTCTACTACTACGAGTACGCGCTGGACACGATTGCAACGATGGGATCGATGGGCGGGTCGCCGGCGAGTCCGAATACGGGGACACTTTTCACCGTGGGGGACACGGGGCTGTTCGAC
>JBBRUM010000265.1:0-5561 GCA_038247815.1 Tepidisphaerales bacterium
AGCTCGCCGATCTCCAGCTGCGATATCCCGAGAATTGCCCCGGCGTCCATCTTCTCGGCAAGTCGAATGATCGAGTTCCCGGTCACGGTCTCGCCGCCGAGAATCGCCCGATGAATCGGTGCCGCCCCGCGGTACTTCGGCAGGCGCGACGCGTGCAGGTTCACCGCCCCCAGCCGCGGCCAGGTCGTCACCGTCTGCGAAATCTTCTGTCCGAACGCGATCACCACCAGCACGTCACACGCGGGTAATCGCTCCGCGTTCAGGTCCGCCGTCCGCGACACGTTCAGGTCCGGTCGCGTCAGACCGTACTCCCCGATCGGCGTCGGCGTGAGTTTTCGCCCGCGGCCTGCCGGTCGATCCGGCTGGGTGAAGACCGCCACTACCTCGTGCTGTTCCGTCAACGCTTTCAAACACGGTAATCCGAACTCACCCGAGCCCGCAAAAATCACTCGAAGTCGTTGCATTATCACCCTCGCACCTGCGCCCCTACTTCGCGGTTTTCAGACCGATCGACTTGGCGAACTTGGCTTCGAGCTCCCTCAATTTCTTGCGACACTGCATCCGCGCCACCGGCCCCATCCGATCGATGAGCAGCGTACCTACGAGGTGGTCATATTCATGCTGCCACACCCGCGCCGCATACCCCTCAGCCGTTTCCGTAAACTCCTTCCCCTCCGCGTCCTGTGCGCTGATGGTCAGCTTAAAGTCCCGCACGACGTCGGCCCGGATCCCCGGAAGGGACAAGCATCCCTCTTCGTCTTTCTCGGTGCCCTCCGGGTCCGACAGTACGGGGTTGACGTACACCCGGTCGTCCCCATCTTTTCCCGACTGGTTTATCACGAACACGCGCTTGAGCACCCCCACCTGCGGCGCGGCGAGACCCACCCCCTTGTCCTCCCGCATGAGCAGCAATAGCCGCTGGACCAATGCCTTCAGCCCCGGGCCGAACTCCTCCGGAAGCACCTTCTCGGCTTTCTTCTGCAACCTCGGGTCCGGGAAGTGGATGATCTTCAACTGGTCGACGTGGGGCACCATTCCTCAAATCCTCGTTGACAAGACCTTTACCTTGCCCGACTAACGGCGACATCAAAAACCACGTTCAACACCGCCGCCTCCGACCGCGTAGAATATAGGAGTGTAAGCCCCGACCCACGCGTTTGACAGAGCTTCGACCGCCCGTAAAGTGCAACTCCCCGGTCGCACGGACCTGCAACGGTTCATCGCGACCATTGTCGACCATTTCCAGAAGAGGAATTCCCTCCCGTGTCCCAGACCCCCGAAGGTTACCAAGTCATCCCGGAAGACGAACAGAAGAAAGCACGCGCGTTTTTCGACCGCGCCAAGACCGTCTCCGACACCGGAAACTTCGACTACGCGATCGACATGATGTCCGAGGGCCTCAAGCGCGACCCCGACTCCGTCGAAGCCCACCAAAACCTTCGCGACATCGCTCTGAAACGCAAAGCCTCTGGCGGAAAAGCCCTTGGAATGTTCGAGGGGCGAAAGTTCTCCGACACCAAGGACGACCGCGAATCGATGCTCAACCGCGAGCGGCTGCTAGCGCACGATCCGGGCAACATCGACCACATGGTCGGGTTGATGGAGAAAGCCTTCGCCGCCGGATTCTACGACACGGTCATGTGGATCGGGCCGATCATGTCCCAAGCCAACCTCAACCTCACTAAACCCGACGCGAAGAAGTTCCTCGCCGCCGCCTCCATCTACAAGCGCCTTCGCCAGTGGAAGCTCGCCGTCCAAAACACCGAGCTGGCCGCACAGTTCCGCCCATCGGACATGGACCTCTCCAGCGAGCTTAAAAACCTCGGCGCGATGCAGACGATGGATCAGGGAAACTACCTCTCCGGGGCAAGCTTCCGCGACTCCATGCGGGACAAGGGCAAACAGCAGGACCTCATGGAGTCCGACAAGGACATCCGCTCGGTAGATGGGATGAAGCGTGCCATCGAGCTTGCCGAAAGAGAACTGGCTGAGAACCCCAACGAGCCCGGCAAGGTCATGAAGCTCGTCGACGCGCTCATTAAAACCGAAGACTCGGAGTACGAGTCCAAAGCCCTCGAAAAACTCGAATCCGTCTACAAATCAACTGGCCAGTTCCGATTCCGCGCCCGCATCGGTGAAGTCAATGTCAAACAGATGATCCGCATGGAGCGCGGCATGCGCGACGCCCTGAAAGCCACCCCCACCGACGAGCAACTCAAAAAAGACCTGCACGACTTCCACCGTGACCGCGTGCAACTCGAACTCTCTGAGTACCAGCTCCTCGCCGAGAACTATCCCACCGAAACCAAGTACAAATACGAAGTCGCCGCTCGACTTTTCGCACTCGGGAGGTACGACGAATCGATCCCCTCCCTCCAAACCGCCCGACAAGACCCCAAGTTCCGTGCCGACGCTACCGTGCTGCTCGGCAGGGCCTTCTTCGAGGCCACCTTCCTCGACGAAGCCCTCGACACCTTAGACCAGATCATCTCTGACTACGCCGGTAAGGGCGACGACAAGAGCAAGGAAATGTATTACTGGCGAGGGCGAATCCTTGAATCCAAGGAAGTATTCGATGTCGCAATTAAAAGCTACTCCCAAGTCGCCCAGTGGGACTTCGGCTACCGTGACGTGCAATCTCGGATCAAGGTACTTCGCGCCCGTCCCAAAGCGTGAACCCGCAGAGGTTTAACCCCGCCCGGAAGGCCGGCTTTACAACCTAAACCTCTGGCCCTATGCTCGCACCCCCTAACTTCTAGACACAGGTAAGACTCATCCCATGGCCCATTCTCTTTCAGCCAAAAAACGTGACCGTCAGAACCTCAAGCGCCGTGCACGCAACCGCGCTCGCAAGGAAATCCTGAAGGAAACCGTCAAGTCCTTCACCGCAGTGCTCGCCACGGGAGACGCCAAGAAGGCAGCCGTCGAGCTGAACAAGGTCGTTCAGCGCCTCGACAAGACCGCCGCGAAGCACACGATCCACAAGAAGACCGCCGCTCGCCGCAGGTCGCGCCTGACCATGCGACTGAACAAAGTCGCCGCCGGCGCCGGTACTGCTAAGTAACGCGGCCCGGTCAGTCCTGCACAGTTATCAGACATTCCCTGACGCGGCCCTTCTCATCAAAGGGCCGCGTTCTTTCATGTAAGGTATCCCCCATGTCCACCCCCACCCCGCCAACTCCCCCGACCTCGCCGAACGCCAACATCATGGAAGCCATCGTGTCGCTTTCCAAGCGCCGCGGTTTCATCTATCAAGCCTCCGAGATCTACGGCGGGATTCGCGGGTTTTGGGACTATGGCCCGCTTGGCGTGCTGCTGAAGAACAACATCCGCGACTGGTGGTGGAAGTGCATGGTGGAGTGCCCCCCGATCGGGCCGGATGGGCACCCGGTTGACATCGTCGGATTGGATTCGGCGATCATCCAGCATCCCAAGACGTGGGAAGCCTCCGGGCACGTGGCGGGGTTCAACGACCCGATGGTGGATGACATTGGGGTTTCGCGGTACCGGGCGGACCACCTCTACGGCCTCTGCCCAGGCCTGCCGAACGGAAAACGTGGTGAAGTGCGGGAGGCAGGAGGTACCGACCCGGGGCCCCCGATGCCAATTGCCACCGTTCTAGCCTCCTCGGCTGGCGAAGCAGCCGAGTTCTTCACCGGCGACAAGAAGATTCAGAAGTTGTTCGGGATTAAATCTCTCGAGCAAGTCGCTGGCGGTTTTCAGGGCCAAGTCAAAGGTCGCGACTTCTCCGGCACGGTCATCTGTCTATATCAACCCGAGTTCAAGGGCCTGTTCAACAAGTTCCCCTCTCCAAGCACCGGCGAAGTTGGAAAGCTTACCGAGCCCCGAGCGTTCAACCTCATGCTCGACACCTACCCCGGCCCGATCCGCGATGAAGCCAACAAAGCCTATCTCCGCCCCGAAACCGCCCAGGGCATCTTCCTCAACTACAAAAATGTCCTCGACACCACCCGCGTCAAAGTCCCCTTCGGTGTGGCCCAGATCGGCAAGAGCTTCCGCAACGAGGTGACCCCGCGGAACTACATTTTCCGTTCGCGCGAGTTCGAGCAGATGGAGATGGAATTTTTCTGCCCGCCGGACGACGCGCTGATGTGGTACGAGTTCTGGCGCAACGAGCGGATGAAGTGGTGGCTGTCGCTCGGCATCCGCCCGGAGAACCTCAAGTTCCGCGACCACGATTCCGACGAGCTCGCCCACTACTCCAAAGCCTGCGTCGACGTCGAGTACCTTTACCCCTTCACCGCCCCCGACTTCGGCGAGCTCGAGGGCATCGCACACCGCGGCTCCTACGATCTGACCCAGCACTCGACCCACTCCGGTACCAAACTCGACTATTTCGATCAGGAACTGCAGCTCAAGCTCAAGGAGTCCGGCGCGTCCCCGGAAGATGTCAAATCCAAGTCCCGCTACATCCCCAACGTCATCGAGCCGGCCAGCGGATTGACGCGAGCCGTCCTGGTCCTGCTCTGCGAAGCCTACCGCTACGACGAGTCGCGCCCGAGCAAGGAATACCTCGCGTTTAAACCCCAGTTCGCCCCCGTCAAAGCGGGCATCTTCCCCCTCGTGCAGAAGGACGGCATGCCCGAGGTCGCCGAAAAGCTCTACCTCGACCTCCGCAAGCACTTCACCGTCGAATACGACCCGAAGCAGTCCATCGGCAAGCGGTACGCCCGGATGGACGAGGTCGGCACCCCCTTCTCCTTCACCATCGACGGTGAGACCGCCAAGGACCAAACCGTCACCGTTCGCCACCGCGACAGCCAGCTTCAGGAACGTATCGGGATTGCGAACGTGAAGGCATTTCTCAGCGAGAAGCTCGGCGAGTGAAGCTCGTCGTACGCCGCCCGGTAAATTTTCCTTGCGGCCTGATTTTGAGGGGGCTACCCAATCAACCGCCGGGGCAAGACCCGGAAAATCTCACAATAAGAACTATTGTACTTGACACAGTACCGTGCCTCCCGTAGATTCGTGCCGTGCACACGACCGTCCCCGAGCTTGGAGCACTTTTCGACAAAGCCCAACGTGACCTTAGCGTCGGGACGGCTTGGCTGGTCGTCTTGGCCGCGATCGCCCGGGCGGCCGACCCGATCCATGGCTACGAAATCGCTCGCATCCTCACCGACTCCTCCCCAGCCGGCGTCGCCATCAAGCACGGAACGCTCTACCCCGTTCTCCGAACGATGGAAGCCGAGGGGCTCGTCACCTCCGCCCTGATCCCGTCCAACGAAGGTCCGGCGCGAAAGTGCTTCTCCCTGACGGCGGCCGGGCGGGTCACCCTCGACGAATGGATCGAAGCGTGGCAACGCACACGCACGTGGGTCGATGGCGTAGTCGACCAAAGACCAAGATCGTAAACACAAGCAACTTGCGGCGTCGGTTGTGACCTTCCCCGGAACTCCACAGTGAAATCGCCATGAACGCTCCAGCCATCCAGTTGAACCAATCCGACCCCATTGCGGTGTACCTCGCCCGACTCGGCGCAGCCGCCTACGGACTCGACGCCGCCCTCGTGCACGACATGCTCGCCGACGCCGAAGACC
>JBBRUM010000266.1:0-5555 GCA_038247815.1 Tepidisphaerales bacterium
AGCTGGAGGCTGGGGAGAAGCGCCAGCTGGTGTAGTGCCGGCTCGGAGTTTGAATGGAGAAATGGGGGGAGAACAGTGGTGACGGACTTTCACGGACGTGGCACGGACAGGAGAGAACAAGGGGTCGATAACAGTTTTTGCGATTAATGCATTTGATTTTTATGTATCTGTCCGTGTGGCTAGATGAAAGTCCGTGGCCAGGTATTTTCTTCCGTCAGTTTTCGTCGGCAAGAGTCCGAGCCACCGCATTTCGCCGCCCGGGTTTAGCCGGGCCGCATGGCTTGGGTGAAGGAGGCGTTGATTCGGGGGAGGTTTAGGCGGATGACGCCGTCGAGATGGGATTCGGCCGCGCGGAACTCGGGTTTGGTGAGTTGGTCTTCCTGGGCCAAGCCGAGCGCGTATCCGGCTGCGAGGCAGAAGAAAAGCATGGGCGCGTCGCCGATGGATTCGTAGTGGAGCTTTGCGCGGCGGCGGACGTAAAGGAAGTGGGGGGCGTCCCACTTGAAGACCTTGCTGGTGAGGGAGAATCCGCGGAGTGCGGTGCGGATGAGCGCGTCGTGCTTGGGGTCGGAGACTTTGAGCCTGCGTGCGACGCGGACGTGGGCGGTGAAGTCGTCGAGGAGTTTTTCGAAGTCGTCGAGGAGGATGCGGGGTGGGCGGCTGGCGAGGCGCTGGGCGCGTTGGCGGCGGGTGGGGCGGGGCGCGGGTTGGCCGGCGGGGGCGGTGGGAGGGGAAGAGGTTGCACGGTGGGAGGGAGGCATGGGCGTGTTACATATTTCGGCAGTTCGGGAGGGAAACTGGACTATGGGTGGGGGGATTAGGGAGTGGGACGTTTAGTTCATGGTGGGGTCGGTGGGGATTGCGTCGGGGTTTACGCGGTATCCGAGGACGAGTTCGGCGCGGACGAGGTCCCAGAGGCGGTCGGGGTCGGCGAAGACGTGCTCGCGGCGGGCGGCGAGGGTCAGCCACGCCTCCTCGGACATTTCCGACTCAAGTTGCCCGGCCCCCCAGCCGGAGTATCCCGCGAAGAACCGGGCCTCGCCGCCCGGCTGGCGGAGAAGCGGGGTGATCACAGCCGAGTCGCCGGAAAAGCGGATGCCGGGGGAGACTTCCGTACCGCCGTCGGGGGATGCTTCGTCGTCGAAAACGACCATGACGGCGGCTTCGCAGGGGCCGCCTTGGTGGACGACTCCCTCGCGGGGGGAATCTTGGCCGATGACCTGCCGCGAGAGGGCGACGAGCGACACGGGCAGGGGCCGGTTGAGCACCAATCCGAGCGCGCCTTCGTCGTTGTGCAGGAGCATGAGGACGACGGTGCGGTTGAAATTGGGGTCGCCGAGGCGCTCGGAGGAGATGAGGAGTTTTCCGCGCAGGCAGTCCATTGATAGATGATACGCGGGGTGTGGGGCTTACGATGTGGCCATGCACAAGCAGCCCGAAATCCAAGTCGCCAGCTCGGAGGGGTTTTACGGGGAACTTGCCACGGTGCTCACATCCGTGCTGGCGGGGGAGCGGAACTTTGTCGCGAACATGGCGAACATGTCGGCGTTGCTGTTCCACCAAATGCCGGGGCTGAACTGGGCGGGGTTTTATCTGTTGCGGGGCGGGGAGCTGGTGGTGGGACCGTTTCAGGGTCGGCCGGCGTGCACGCGGATTGCGCTGGGGAAGGGGGTGTGCGGGACGGCGGCCGAGGGCAGGAAGACGGTGGTGGTTCCGGATGTGCATGCGTTTCCGGGGCACATTGCCTGTGATTCGGCGAGCAACTCGGAGATTGTGGTTGCGATGGTGACGGAAGGGCGGCTGGTGGGTGTGTTGGATTTGGATTCGCCTGAGTTCGGGCGGTTTGGGGAAAAGGATGCACGGGGCTTGGAGGGGCTGGTGCGGGTGCTTTTGGCGGGGTCGGATTTGGGGGAGAGGTAGGAGTTATTTGCGGAGGGGGGAGGGGGTGAGTTCGGCGAGGGCGTCGGCTGCGAATTTGACGTCTTGGGGGGTGAGGAACGGGCCGAAGGAGAGCCGGGTGGTACCGCCGTCAGCTGTGCCAAGGGTGCGGTGGGCGTGGGGGGCGCAGTGAAGGCCGGAGCGTGTGAGCAAGCCGAAGCTGGATTCGAGAACGGCTGAGAGCTCCTGCGGCGAGAACCCCTCGACGCGGACGGAGAACACGCCGATACGGTCGGCGACGCCCTGCGGGCCGAAGATGCGAAACCCGGGAAGGCGCAGCGTGCTGTCGATGAACGTGCGGACAAGGTCTCGGTCGCGGTCGCACAGCTTTTGGGGCGTTTGCTCGAGCACCCAGTTGACCCCCGCGAGCAACCCGAGGATTCCGGGCGCGTTGTGCGATCCAGACTCGTACTTGTCGGGGAGGAAGTCCGGCTGGCGATCGAGCTCGGAAGCCGATCCGGTTCCGCCCTCGCGGAAGGGCCGGAGGATTTTCTCGATGCCAGGGCGGAGGTAGAGAAAGCCGGTTCCGAGTGGGCCCATGAGGAACTTGTGGCCGGGGGCGGCGAGGAGGTCGATGTAGTCGGCGACGACATCGATGGGAATGTGGCCGATGGACTGGGCGGCGTCGACGACGAAGGGAACGGCGTATTCGCGGGCGATGCGGCCGATTTCGCGCACCGGCTGAACAGTTCCGGAGACGTTGGAGGCGTGGGTGACGGCGATGAGCTTGGTGTTGCGGCGGATGGCCCGCTGAATGTCGTTGGGATCGACCAAGCCGGTGGTGGGATCCACGCGCACGCGGGTGAGGGAGATCGCGCCGCGGTCGGCGAGGGCGTTAAGGGGACGGAGGATGGAGTTGTGGTCGAGGTCTGTGCAGATGGCGTGCGGTCCGCTGCCGGTGGCGGCGATGTGGGGTTCGAGGATGCCCTTGATGGCGAGGTTGAGGGCGTCGGTGCAGTTGAGGGTGAAGATGACGTGGTCGGGCGAGGAGGCGTTGATGAGCTTGCAGATGGCGGCGCGGCAATCGGTGAGCATGCGGGAGGCTTCGACGGATTCGGCGTATCCGCCGCGGCCGGGGGATGCGCCGAGCTCGGTGAAGTGGCGCGTGATGGCGGCGAGGACGCAGGGCGGCTTGGGGAAGGTGGTGGCGGCGTTGTCGAGGTAAAGTCGTCGCGGCGCGTCGAAGGATGCTTCGGGGGGAGGCATGTCGGGAAAGTGTAGGTGAGGCGCGGGTGGGCGAACAGCGGATGACCCCTCGCCGGGGTACCGGCTGGAGACACGGAGGACACTGAGGCGCTTCGGTGAATCGAGGGAGGTGGAGCTCACCAGCGCGCAGCGACGAAAAAAATGAAAGTGATTTTGTTGACGAGCCCAATCTAGCTCATTCGACATTCCGTTCACCGCAGCGCCTCTGTGACTCAAGCTCGTACCCCGGCGGGTGGTGGTCTGGCGGAGGGACAAACAAAGAAGCCGCCGGGCAAGGGAGCCCGGCGGCTTCTGGGAGAGAGTGTTAGGTTGTTTCGGGAGCGGGGTTTACGAGACTTTCGGGCGGTGGTGGATGGTCACGTATTGGGGTTCCCACCAAGTCTTACGAATATGTTGGAGGGTTTGTTCGGCGGAAAACTTTTCTGCCACGCCGTCTTTTTGTGCTTGGAGGGCGACGGCTTGGGCGACGGCGATGGAGACTTGTTTGATGGAGGAGAGCTTGGGGAGCAAAGGGGCTCCGGGGTTGCGGGCGGCGGGGGTTTGCTCGGCCAGGGCGCGGGCGGCGGCGAGGAACATTGCGTCGGTCACACGCTTGGCACGCGAGGCGATCACCCCCAAGCCGACGCCGGGGAAGATGTACGAGTTGTTACACTGGCCGATGGTGTGGCGAACGCCGTTGTATTCGACGTCGGGGAACGGCGAACCGGTGGCGACGAGGGCTTGGCCGTCGGTCCAGCGGAGGATGTCTGCGGGGGTGGCTTCGATCTTGGAGGTGGGGTTGGACAGGGGGAGGACGATGGGGCGGGGCGTGCCGCGGGCGGTTTCGCGGATGATCTGCTCGGTGAACGCGCCCGACTGGGCGGAGACGCCGATGAGCACGGTGGGTTTCACGCGGCGAACGGTTTCGAGGAGGTCGATCTGGCGTTTGGCGTCGTGGGCCCAGTCGACGCACTCTCCGGCAGGGCGGGCCCAGCGGGCTTTGACGGGGGTGATCTCCGCGGGCCGGCCGTGGTAGACGAGGCCCTTGGAATCCAGCGACCAGAACTTGCGACGGGCGGTCGCTTCGGGGATTCCCTGGGCGACCATTTCATCGAGCACGAGCTGGCAGATGCCCGCGCCCGCCGAGCCGGCGCCGAGGAGAACCACCCGCTGATCGGCCATCGACTGCCCGGTGGCGCGCAAGCCGGCGAGGATGGCCGAGGCGGTGACGGCTGCGGTGCCTTGGATGTCGTCGTTGAACGAGCAGATGCGGTCGCGGTAGCGGTCGAGCAGGGCGAAGGCGTTGGTGTTGGCGAAGTCTTCCCACTGGAGCAGGACGTTGGGCAGCTCCTGCTGCAAGGTTTTAACGAAAAGCTCGACGAACTCGTCAAAGAGCGCACCTTTGACGCGCTCGTGCCGCCAGCCGATGTAGAACGGGTCGGCGAGGGCGGCGGGGTTGTCCGTACCGACGTCGAGCGTGATCGGCAGCGTGCGGGCGGGGTGAATCCCGCCGCAGGCGGTGTACAGCGAGAGCTTGCCGATCGGAATTCCCATCCCGCCCGCACCGAGGTCGCCCAAGCCGAGAATCCGCTGGCCGTCGGTGACCACGATCACATCGACCTCCTTCACCGGCCGATTGCGGATCATCTCGAGCATGTCTTGCCTGTTGGGGAAAGAGAGGAACAAGCCGCGCGGGCGACGGTAAATGTGGCCGAACCGCTGGCAGGCTTGCCCGACGGTGGGGGTGTAAAGAATGGGGAGCATCTCTTCGATGTGGTCTTCGACGAGGCGGTAAAAGAGGGTTTCGTTGCGGTCCTGAAGCGCGCGGAGGAAGATGTGCTTTTCGATGTCGGATGGCTTGGAACAAAACGACTCGTAGGTGCGGGCGACTTGGATGGAGATGTCGAGTTCGTGGGCTGGGAGCAACCCGAGGAGGGAAAGCTCGCGTTTTTCGTCCTGGGAGAAGGCGGTGCCCTTGTTGAGCAGGGGCGCTTCGAGAAGCTCGCTGCCGCGGAGGGAGGTTTCGATGTGGGTAAGGTGATCGTGAGCGTCGCGGACTTCGGTGAAGTCGTACATGATCTGCTGGCTTTCTCCTCGGGGGGGCTCCCCGGGACGATCCATCATCGGGCACGGGGGTGGGGGCACAAGGGTTTTCTGGTGCGGCATTTAGACATAGTGTGGGGTGATATGAACACGAAGAAACCGGCGTTAATGGTGGTGTTGGTGGGGGTTGCGCTGGTTGGAGGGGGGTGTGAGCTGTTTCCGCCGACACCGCCGCCGCCGGTTCGGGCGAAGGGCGGGCCGACGGAATTACTCAGTTTGGGGGAGGGAAAGCTGGGGGCGGCGGGGGCATATGTCGTGGGTGTTGAGCGCGGCAGGCTGGCGAAACAGAGCGACCTGACGCGGGCGGCGCTGGCTGCGTCGCTCGCGGG
>JBBRUM010000267.1:0-5543 GCA_038247815.1 Tepidisphaerales bacterium
GTGGGGGGCTCGCCGGTGGGGGGCTCGCCGGTGGGGGAGACCTCGGAGGGGAAGACCTCGGAAGGGAAGTTGGGGGGGACGTCGGGGGTGAAGGCGGCGGGCGGCGGGGAGGCAGGAGCACGGTTGCCGGGCGGGGGCGCGGAGATGAACAGGCCGTAGACCGCAAGGAGGACGCCGACGACGACGAGACCGACGAGCACGCGAATGAGCATGGCAGGACCTCCGGGGGCCGATGGTATAGCGGGTTCAAGCCATTCGGACAGGGGGGGAGGGGATGGGGGGGGAGGGGATGGGGTTGGAGGGGACGGGGTTGGAGGGGGAAGGTTGGTGGGGGGGGTAGGTTTGGAGTTGGCCGGGCTCGGCTCCGGCGAAGGAGGTTTGGCGGCGGTAATCGCGGGGGGTAAGCCCGGTGGCGCGTCGGAAGGCGGTTGAGAGTTTGGAGTCGTCGGAGAAGCCGCAGAGGGCGGCGATTTCCTTCATGGGCAGGTCGGTGTTTTTCAGGAGTCGGCGCACCTCCTCGACGCGGACGCGGACGATCTCATCGTGCATGGACCTTCCGAGCTTTGAGGAAAAGGCGCGTTCGAGCTTGCGGCGGGAGACGGGTACGCGGGCGAGCACGTCGGCGACGCGGAGCTTTCCGAGGGCTTCGCGTCGGATGATTTCGACGGCGAGGCGGATGTCGGGGTCGTCGACGGCCAGGACGTCGGAGGAAGCGCGTACGACCAGACCACCGCAGGGGACGATGACGGGCTTTTCGAGCGGGAGTTTTTCGCCGCGGAAGACGGCGTCGAGCATGCGGGCTGCTTCGTAGCCCGCGGCGACGCTGCGGTCGTCGACGGTGGTGATGCGCGGCCGCGAGAGTTCGCAGGCGATGTCGTCGTCGGTGACGCCGACGACGGCGAGGTCGCGGGGCGAGGCGATTCCGAACGCCGACGCCTCACGGATGACGATGGCGGCGACCCACCCGGTGACGGCGAAGACGCCGCAGGGGGTGGGGAGAGAGGTGAGGAATCCGCGGAGCTTTTCGTACTCATGGGGATCGGCGCGGATGGTGTTGTAGACCACGCCCGCGTATCGGCGGGCGGACAGCGCGCCGGCTGCGGCGTGGAAACCGTCTTGGCGACGGGCGGAGAAGGGCGTGTCGCCAATGCCGAAACTGGCGAAGTGATTGAGCCCCAGCGAGCGGAGGTGGGCGAAGGCCGTGCGACCGATGTTGTGGTCGTCCATCACGACGCGGGGAAACATCGGGTTCTCGGTGGCGATGGCGACGACGGGCTTGCCGAACTCGGCGACGGCGTTGAGCTGGATGTCGGTGGGGCTGCACATGAGCAGGCCGTCGATGAGTTTGGCGATGCTTCGGAGCTGCTGGAGGTCGGCGAGGTCGTCGCCGATTTGGAGGTCCCAGCCGCCGTGCTCCTCGGCGAAGCGGGCGATGCCGAGGGCGATGGGTCTACCACCGGCGAGGGGCGCGGCGACGGAGACCGCGACCTGCTTGGGTCGGGTGTCGGAAGGTGGGAGAGACTTGTAGATGGATCTTGACTGCATGGCGGGATGTCGCAATTCAGCAACAATTATACGCGAAACGGCTGGCGTGAGCAAGTTGGCGCGTTAGGATCATTTCGGAGGATTTTTCAATGAAAACGATTAATCGTTGTGTTTTCGGTGCCGCGTTGTCGGCAGTGTGTGGTGTGGGTGTCGCGCGGGCGGGCGGGTTTGCGCCTGCGGTGTCGTACGACGGGTTGTCGCTGTCGTCGGGGGTGCTGGCGACCTCGTCTTCGCCGGGTTCGGTGGGTTGGCGTGACGCGTGGGAAGTTCAGGACGGGACGTCGGCGGTGAATTACAGGTACTCGGATGCGAATCCGCTGGTGTATCCCGGGTTGCAGTCGACGCCGGGGTATGCGTCGGGTGGGAATTCGTTTCAGGGAAGCGGGCGGCAATTGGACACGCGGTTCCAAGGGCCGTGGGACACTTTGGGGCTCGTGTCATCGCCGTTTGAGTTTCAGCGGATCGACAGTGGGAAGATTTGGGTGAGCGTGCTGCTGCGTAAAAACACGTTTAACGACACGTCGCCGGCGTTTGTTTCGCTGCATCAGAGCAGCATTCCATGGCTGACGGGTTTCATTAATCCGAGGTTGGACATCGGGTACTTCGGGGGTGAGTTTGGCAGTGGGCCGGGGGATGTGAATGGGGAGAAGCGGCTTGGGCTTCGTTTCGACTCGGTGGCGGGCGATTCGAGCGACACGGACCTGAATTCGATTTCGAGTGTGGCGCTGTCGGAGGGGCAGACGGCGTTGGTCGTGGTGGGGCTGGACTTGGTTGCGAACACGGCCGATTTGTACATCAACCCGCCGAGCCTGGGCGGCGCGGAACCGGCGACGCCGGACGCGCAACTGAACTTCGGAACTCTGGCGGACGGGGCGACGTTCGGGGTGCGGTCGCTCGCGTGGTACGCGGGGAGGGACGCGGGGATGGGGGACCTCGACGAGATGCGCGTGGGGACGACGTTCGCGTCGGTGACGCCGGGGAACGTTCCGGCGTTCATCAGGGGCGACTTCAACTTTGACGGCGAGGTGCTGGACTCCGACATTTCGCTGTTCGTGAGCGCTCTGACGGGCGACTTTGCGGGTTTGGTCGAGTTGTTCCCTGAGAGGACCGAGGCGGACTTTACGTTCATCGGCGACTTTGACGGCGATGGAGAGGTGCTGGACGCGGACATCACAGGTTTCGTTAATGCGCTGTTGGGCGGTGGCGGTCGGACGGGCGTGATTCCCGAACCGACTGCGATCGGGCTGCTCGCACCCATGGCGATGTTGATGGGTCGGCGGAAGCGCTGAGCGGTGGTCGATTCGCAACGAACCAGAGTAAGCCCGTCGCGATGAGTGGCGGGCTTACTCTCTGTGTGGGGTGATTGCGGGGGGCGGGACGGGCGGGAGGGGCAGGGGGGGTGGGGGAGGTGGTTCGGAGAGGAGGAGGGGTGCGAGCTTGCCGTAAAGGACGCTGGTGGCCAGGAGCAGGCCGCCGAGAGCGAGGAATGAGAGGATGCGCCAACCTTGACCTGCGCCGGCGAGGTCGAGGAAGACGACCTTGAGCAGCACGATGCCAAAGAGCGCCAGGCCCGCGTATCGGGCGGCGGCGAAATGCCACCTGAAACCGGCGACAACGGCTGCGAGCGCGAGAATTCCCCACCACACGCTGTAGCCGGCGGCGACGAGGCGGTCGGAACCGCCCCCCCCACCCCCTCCGCCGAGAAGACGCCCAACCTCCGCGCTCGACGCGACGAAGAAAATGCCCACTCCGATCAAACCCGAGCTCCAACGGATAAAACCTAGGGACGGCACCCGCCCGGACCAGTGTCGGGACCACAGGTGGTCAAGGGCAAAGAGGGCCAGGAGCGTGAGCAGGGCGGAGGCGCATTGGATGTTGGCCAGGGGCAAGGCGTTGCGGAGTGCGCCGGTGGTCCAGACGAGCAGTTGGGCGCCGGCGAGGCATGCGGCGGCGGCGGCGAGAAGGGTGAGGGCGGATGCGGTGAAGAAAGCGTCGTAGCCGGACCAGCGGAGGGCGAAGCGGTGGGCGGCGGCGCCGAAGGCGAGGGCGAAGGCCATGGCCCAGAGCAGCAGCACAGTCGCGGTGGAGACGACGCGGTTGGGACCGAGGGCGTCGAACGCGTCGTCGAGGCGGAGGAGTTCGACGCCGCCGGAGATCAGAAGCAGTCCGCCGGCTGCGATTCCGGCGGCGGCGCAGGTCAAAGCGGGCGACTCGCGCAGGGTGCGAGAGTAGAACACGGCGACGGCGGCGGCGAGAAGGGAAGTGACGAACGCGACGTTGGCGATGGGGGTTGGGGAGGTAACCAGTGTGGCAAGGGCGCCCAAGGCGGTGGCGATACAAACGAGAACCACGGGCACGACCGTGCCGTTGAGAATGCCTTCTGCGGAAGAGGACAGCCGGCGCACACCGGCGGCCCAGCCGACGAGGCAGAGGGCGGTCCACCCGCAGCCAAGCAAGACGCGGGCGATGTCGACTTTGACGTCGAGGAACCGTGCGGACGTGCCAACGACGCGGTCGATCTCGAGCAGGCCAATGCCGAGGACCATGATCAAGGCGATGGCAAAGGCCACGACCATGCCAGGATTGGCGGGCGGTGCCCCATCTGCGACCGGGGTGGGTCGCCAACGGCGGAGGCACCAGGCAAGGCCGAAGACAGCGCCTGCGGAGAGAACCCCGGTCAGGGCGGTGGGGTTGAGCAGGACGAGCTCGGAGGCGGAGGCGTAGCCGCGCTCGAGGCGCGGGCCGACGGCGACGAAGATCAGCCAGTGTGCAGCCGCGACGGCGACAAAGGCCCACGCATGGTAAAGCGGACGCAGCAAGGCGATCCAGCGACGGTCGGTGAACCCGGCGACCGCCCAGACAGCGCCGAGAACGACGAGCAGCACGACGGCTAGGTAGTTGGGATCGGTAAGGGCGAGCGTGGCGACGAGGGCGGCCAGGGTGCAGAAGCCCGATGCTAACACGGCAGCGGCGGAGACAAGGGGAACGTCCGTGGGGCGAGGGCGGGCGGAAAGGTAGGCGGTGAACTGGGCGACGAGGGCGGCGAGGAGAACGTAGAGGGCTTGGGGGAGGTAGTTCAGCCCGGCGAAGGCCTCTCGGGGTACGCTGCGGGGCGGCTCGAAGGCCCGGGCGAGGTCGAGGGTCAACCGGCCGACGGTGACGAGAGGAAGCGTTAACCCGAAGAGTGAACTGTAAGTCCGGCGGAACACGGAGGGGGCGGGAACGAAGGTGGCGTACAGGGCGAGGGCGACGCCCAAGCCGGCGTAGGCGAAGGTTTCAGAGTAACCTGAGAGGCCGCCGGTGAGTCCCAGGGCGAGGAGGGAGAGGGACTTGAGGCGGTAAACGTCGTCAAGGGCGAGGAGGGCGGTCGTGCGGTCGGGGTCGGGAGAGGTTGAGGCCAGGCGGCGGAGGTACCAGGCGGCGCTGCCGAGGACTAGCCATGCGGCTGTGCCGAAGTAAAGCAGGCGGATGTCGTCGCCGCGGTAGAGGAAGGCGATGGTGATGGCGGGGAAAGCGGAGAGGAGCAGTGCGTATGTGCGGGCGGCTGCGGCGCGGGCGGCTGCGATCGTGCCGGCGGTGCGGGGGCGGGAGGCGGTGAAGGCGAGCTCGAAGTGGGAGAGGGTCGCGACGACGGCTGTGAACAGTGCGACCTCCCACGGGAGGGAGCCCGTGGTGACGGCGATGTTCAGCGTCCAGAGGGCGGAGAGTGTCAGGGCAAAGCCGCGCAGCGCCCACCACTTTTGCCCGTCCGGGCCGGCTCCCCTGCCCGCGAGGAAGAGGGCGAGGATGTGCAGGGCGGAGAGGTAGATCAGGAACCCGGCAATCTGGGGCTCGCCGCCGATGACCAGCGGCGTGATGTGCGCCCCGAGAAGGGCGACGAGGGCGATGGAGACGAGGTTGCCGCGGATGGAGACAGCCGCACCGACGAGGGCAGAAACGCCCATGAGAACGAAGGCGGTGTTGCCGCCGTATAGCTCGAAATAGGCGTGACCCGCGTA
>JBBRUM010000268.1:0-5535 GCA_038247815.1 Tepidisphaerales bacterium
ACCACGCACCGCGTGTTCTGCCCGGTTCCGTGCAGCTCGGCAACCTTGCCCAACCCGAACGACGAGTGTCGCACGTTCGTTCCGACCTTGAACCGCTTGCTGAGCGCGCTGCGGATCGAACGGTCCTCGTCGCCGCCGAGTACGCCACCATACCCCCCCCCCCCGCCGCCGCCGCCACCGCCGGAAATGCCGCGCACGCCGATGGTGGGAACCTGAGCACGGTCGATCACTTCGACGCGGTCGGCTGGGATCTCGTTGAGAAACGGCGAGGCGATGGTTCGTTCACGCAAGCCGCGAATGGTGCGGTAGGAGGCCTTGGTGAGGATCAGTCGCTCGCGGGCACGGGTGATTCCGACGAAGGCGAGGCGGCGTTCCTCTTCGAGTTGGTCCGGGTCCGTCCTGGCCCGGGCGTGAGGCAGGACGCCTTCCTCCCAGCCGATCATCGCCACCACGGGGAATTCCAGCCCCTTGGCTGCGTGGAGCGTCATCATGGTGACCGCGCCGCCGCCGTCGCCTGCGGCTTTGAGTGCGTCGGTGTCGGAGACGAGAGCGACTTGGGTGAGGTAGTCGGCGAGGGTGCCGTCGGGGTACTGGGCGTCGAACTCGGCTGCGGCGGAGATGAGCTCGCCGACGTTGGCGAGAGGGTCGTTGCCGGTTTCGCCACCGCCGCCGCCGGCGTTGCTTTCCTTGGTGAACATCGCCTCCAAGCCAGACTCTTTGAGCACTCGCTCCATGAGTTGGGAGATCGTGCCCTTGGTCGGGAGAACCTGCGCGGGCGTTTGGAGGTCGGGGATGAGCAGGCCGGTGCCGCCGAGGTCGGCTCGGACGACGGCGGTCTGCGCGGTCATTTTTCGTGGGCTTGGCGCGGCCGCCTCGATGCCTTCGAACGCGGCGAACATGTCCTCGGCGGTGGCGTCGACCGCCAGGGGTGGGGGCGCGCCTTCACTGGCTTCGGCGTGCGGCGCGACTTCGCCCAAGCCAGCCGCCGCCCGCCAACGGACGATCTGATCGACGAGGGATTTCACCGAGTTTTTCGCACGGGTGCTGAGGCCCTGGACCTTTTCGGCTTCGCCCATGGCGGCCCAAAGCGGCTTGCCAGCGGAGATGCCCCACGCCTGCATCTTCGATACGGAGGTGTCCCCGATACCGCGGGGGGGGGTTCCCACGACGCGGTCGAAGGAGACTTCGTCGAGGGGGTTGGCGATGACGCGGAGATAGCTCAGGACGTCCTTGATCTCCTTTCGGTTGTAGAACTCGACGCCGCGGGCCATGACGTAGGGAATGTTCGCCCGGCGCAGGCCGTCTTCCATCACGCGGGAGAGGGAGTTCATGCGATAGAACACGGCCATGTCGCCCCAACTTTTCCCGGCCGCAGCGGAGACCTTAAACTCGGCGACGACGACGTCGGCTTCGTCGTGTTCGTCGGCGCACCAGACGACCTTGACCTTTTCGCCGTCGGGGTTGTCGGTGAGGAGTTGTTTGTCGATTCGGTTGGAGTTGTTTTTGATCAGCTTGTCGGCGACGGCGAGGATGGTTTTGGTGCTGCGGTAATTGGTCTCCAGTTTGACTTGTTTGGCGTCGGGGTAGTCGTTTTTGAAGTCGAGGATGTTGCGAATGTCGGCTCCGCGCCAGGCGTAGATGCTTTGGTCGGGGTCGCCGACGACGCAGACGTTGCGGTGCTTCATGGCAAGCAGGTGCGAGAGCATGTACTGCGCGTGGTTGGTGTCCTGATACTCGTCGATCATGAGGTACTCGAAGCGGTTTTGGAGCTCTGCGAGCACTTCGGGGTGTTTTTTAAATCCGAGGACGACTTTCATGAGCAGGTCGTCGAAGTCCATTGCGTTTTGTGCGTCGAGGAGGGCTTGGTATTTGGTGTAGACGCGTGCGACGTTGCGCTGGAAGAAGTCTTTTGCGCCGGCTGCGAAGGCGTCGGGGGTGAGGAGCTGGTTTTTGGCGTTGGAGATGGCTCCGAGGACCTGGCCGGGGGTGAAGTTGGTGGAGCTGAGGTCGAGCTGTTTGAGGGCGTCTTTGACGAGTTTTTGTTGGTCGCCGGTGTCGAAGATGGTGGTGGCGGAGACGCCCATGGCCGGGCCGTACTGGCGGATGATGCGCATGCAGAGGGAGTGGAAGGTGCAGACGGTGGGCTGGTAAGGTTCGAGGCGGCCGAGGTCGCGGAGGGGCCGGCCGCCGGCTTCGACCATGATGCGGGAGACGCGTTCGCGCATTTCGCCGGCGGCTTTGTTGGTGAAGGTGATGGCGAGGATTCCTCCGGGCATGACGCCTTGGGCGACGAGGTAGGCAACGCGGCGGGTGAGTACGCGGGTTTTCCCCGAGCCGGCGGCGGCGATCACGAGCAGCGGGCCGGAGACGGTGGTGACCGCGTCGCGCTGCGGTTCGGTGAGGTCGCGGGTGAGTTCCAGGACGTCCATGTGAAGAGGCATGATAGCCGGTGGAAGTGGGCGCGTGTTTGCAGGTTGTTCGGTCGGAGTATTGGGGGTGGGTTGGGGCGAATGGGTACTATTTCCACTGCGTAATTTCGGCGTCAGCCTTCCCGGCAGGTCGGGCACCTCACTGGCCCTTTTTTACGGACAATGACGTCAGAGGGCGACCGGGGCGGATCGGACGGGCTTCTGTCGCACGCGCAACGGGCCACGTTGCGCCCCCTACTTGACCAGAGCCTTGAGCGTCATTTCGATCGCTTGGTCCAGCCGATATCCCTCGACCTCACCCAGCGTCAGGCCGATGAGCGTAAATCCGATTCCGGCGTTCATCATCCACCACGCGGCCGTCTTGGGGTCGATGTCGGCACGGAAGACCCCGTGAGCTTGGCACTCGGTGACCATGGCGGTGAAGAAGTGCTCCATCTGGGAGTAATGAGTGCGCACCTGGGCGGTGACGGTGGGGTCTTTGCTGCATACCAGTGCGTTGTGGATCACCTGATATTGGGCGGCACAGGCGCGCATGTGGCTTGGCCATTCGTGGAAAATTGCGCGGAATGCGTCGACCGGGTCGGTGATGCCTTTCATCCGCTCGGCCCAGTGGTCTTGCGTGGTCTTGGTGACCTCGGAGACGATGGCGACGAAAAGGTCTTGCTTGCTCTTGAAGTGGCGGTAGAGAATGGGTTCGGAGATCCCGGCGGCGGAGGCGATGGCGGCTGTGGTTGTTGCGTCGAAACCGCGCTCGGCGAAGAGCTGGGTTGCCACCAGCATCAACTGACATCGGCGCTCAGGTGCCCGCAGTCGACCCATGCGGCGTAGACATATCGCACTTCCTCAATTAAAGCAAGCTCTTGACCTTTTCCCAACTCTGCCAAGACGTCCCTCGGCGGGGCCGGTCCGCCCGCATATCATCTCGCCCCCCATGTTCACCCCTACCTCCACCGCCGCGTCCGCCGCCAAATCCCGCATTCTCACGGGCGACACCCCCACCGGAAAGCTACACCTCGGGCACTACGTCGGGTCCGTCGAGAACCGCTTGGCCCTCCAGGCTGACCACGACTGTTACTTCCTGATCGCCAACAAGCACGCCTTCACGACTCGGGCGACCCAACCCGACGACATCCGCCAATCCGTGCTGGACATCGCAGCCGACTACCTCGCGGCCGGGATCGACCCGCAGCGCTCGACCATGTTCGTGCAATCTGAAGTGCCCGCGATCGACGAGCTTACGTTCTTCTTCTCGATGCTCATCCCGTTCAACCGCGTAATGCGGAACCCGACCCTGGCCCAGGAGATCAAAGACAAAGACCTTGGCGACAAGTATCCGTTCGGGTTCCCGCTCTACGCGGTGGGGCAGTGTGCGGACATTCTGGCGTTTCGCCCGGTGATGGTGCCAGTGGGCGAGGATCAGATCCCCCACCTCGAGCTCGCCCGGGAGGTCGCCCGACGGTTCAACCAGTACTACTGCGGCGTTGACCCGCAAACCGAGGACAAGGATCACCTTAAAAAGGGCGGGCTCATGCCGATTATCGAGCCCAAGCTCGGCAGGGTGAAGCGCCTCGTGGGCCTTGGCGGTCCCGACGCCGAGGGGAACCTGCTGAAGATGTCCAAGAGCCTGAACAACGCGATCTTCCTCTCCGACGACGCCGACGTCGTGCAGAAGAAGGTGATGAGCATGTACACAGACCCGAAACGCCTCCGCGCCACCGACCCGGGGACGATCGAAAACAACCCGCTGTGGATCTTCCACGAAGCCTTCAACACCGACGCGGCATGGATCGCCGAACACCAAGACCTTTACCGCAACGGCAAGGTTGGCGACGTGGTCATCAAGAAGAAACTCATCGAGATCCTCAACGCGCTCCTCGAGCCGATCCGGACCCGCCGCAAGCACTTCGAAGCACGTCCAGACGACGTGATCGACGCACTCCGGCTGGGCACGGGTAAAGCCAACCTCGTCGCCGAGGAAACGCTGTATCTTGCGAAAAAAGCCATGAAACAGGACTTCTTCGGCCCGCGGAACCTTAGCTTACGATAATCAACACTCCATCCCCAGCACAAAGGACCCCCAGACCATGCCCGGTGAAATCTCCATGCCCCAGCTGTCCGACACGATGTCCGAAGGCACCGTCGTGAAGTGGCATAAAAAAGAGGGCGACAAGGTGAAGGAAGGCGACAAGGTCGCCGACATCGAAACCGACAAAGCCGTGATGGAGATGGAGTCGTTCGAAAACGGGACGCTGGCGGCTGTGCTCGCGGAGGAAGGGGCGAAGGTGAAGGTGGGCTCGGTGATCGCGGTCGTCGCCCGGGCGGGGGAGGATCCGGCCACGGTGAAGAAGACTTACGCGTCCGGTACACCCGCCGCACCACCCCCCGCCGCCGCCCCGCCACCCGCCGCCGCACTAGTCGCCGTCAAGGCCGAACCTCCCCCGGCCGCCAAGCCCGCCCCCGCACCCGCGGCCCCCCCCGCACCCGCAGCCACTCCTGCCGGCAAGCCGGGCAACTACCAGTTCGACCTCGTCGTCATCGGTGGTGGGCCCGCCGGCTACGCCGCCGCCATCCGCGCCGGGCAACTTAAAAAGCGCGTACTCTGCATCGAGAAGGAAAAACTCGGCGGCACCTGCCTGAACTGGGGCTGCATCCCCACCAAGGCGCTGCTCGAAAACGGGGCGCTCGTCCGGAAGCTCCGCGACCACGCGGGCGACTTCGGAATCACCATCACCGGAATGCAGTTCGACTTTTCCAAGATCATCGCCCGCTCGCGCGGCATTGCCGACAAGCTCTCCAAGGGCATCGCCCACCTCTTCCGCAAGTACGAGGTCAAATCCGAGGTCGGTGTCGCCACGATCACCGCCCCCCACAAGGTCTCGATCCAAACCAAAGACGGCGCCGCCCGCGAGGTAACCGCCGACCACATCATCATCGCCACCGGAGCCCGATCCCGCTCGCTCCCGGGCATCGACTTCGACGGCAAAACCGTGATCTCCTCCCGCGAAGCCATGACGCTTGCCACGCTGCCGAAGTCGATGGCGATCATCGGCGCGGGCGCTATCGGCTGTGAGTTCGCCGACTTTTACTCTTCACTGGGCGCGAAGGT
>JBBRUM010000269.1:0-5518 GCA_038247815.1 Tepidisphaerales bacterium
AACTCATCGCCGTCGCCGAGCTGCGTCCAGGCGACGTCGCCCATGCGCGTCATCAGGCCCATGTTCAGCGCGACGTAGAGAGAGTCGGTGATTTCGACGCCGACCTTGGCCAGCGGCGAGCCGATCGGGCCCATGACGAAGGGAATGACGTACATCGTCCGCCCGGTCATGCAGCCGTCGAAGAGGACGCGGAGCTTCTTGTACGCCTCGCGGTCGTTCATGTGGTTGTTGGTCGGGCCGGCCATGTCCTGACTGGGCGTGCAGATGAAGGTGAGGTGCTCGGTGCGGGCGACGTCGTTGGAGTTGGAGCGGTGGTAATGGCAGCCGGGCCACTTCTCTTGGTTGAGCTCGATTAGGACGCCGTCCTTGACGGCTTGGGCGGTGAGGGTTCGTTTTTCGGACTCCGAGCCGTTGAGGACGACGACGCGGTCCGGCTGGAGGAGTTGGACGCACTGTTCGACCCATTGTCGAACGTTGGGGTTGGGGATCGCGTTTGCGGCGGTGGTGGTTCGCGGTTCCGGGGTTGCGATTGCGGCGGACATTCTTGAGCTCCCTCGCACGCGTCTGGCGTGCGACGTTGGGTTATCGCGAGCGGCGCCGTGTTGTGCGGCGTGCCCGTTCGTGGCGTCGTCGGAACGTAGCGCCGGGGGTGGCGGTCGGTTTCCGGGGAAGGTGGGCGACTTTGTTGCATGGGGGCTGCCGGGGCGACCTTCCGTGTCCACGGGAGCAACCGACACGCCTGGGTCGTCCGTCGACTGCGGCGTTCGTCTGGTGGAATTGTCGTAGCTTTGGAGCGCGTTACAAGGGCAATCGGCACAATTCGCCGCGGCTGCGACCGCGATGGACCCGGCATTGGGGTGGGTATGGCGCGCTGCAATCGCCCCGTCGAAGCTGCAATCATTTGCCGGCGATTCCGCCCCGAAACGGTACCCTTTTCGTCCGCGACGAAACGCCCCATGGCGTGGATGTGGGAAAAGTTCGCATTTTGTCGTGGCGGGCGAGGCGTGGGCGGCAGGCTTCACTGGGCGCACGGCTTGCCGGGTCCGCAGCGCTTGATCAGGGTGACTTCGTTGCCTTTGGCGTTGTAGGTAACTTCGTCCATGAAGGTGCGGATGAGAAGCAGGCCGCGGCCGTGGGGGCGGAGCATGGCTTCGATGTCGGTGGGATCGGGGAGTGCGTCGGGGATGAATCCGTCGCCCTCGTCGCGGACGATGCAGATGGCTTCGCGGCGGTCGGCGCGCATTTCGAGGACGACACGGCGGTCGCTCCACGGAGCGCTGACCATCCGCTCCTCGACGAGCTTGCGGAACTTCGCGTGCCCCTCCTCGACGAGCTTACCGGGTAAGCCGAGGTTGCCGTGGATCATCGAGTTCATGAGCGTTTCGGTCATCGCCACGCCGAACCGGACGAGGTCCTCCTCGGGGCAGACGTTGAGGCGGCGCAGGTCGTTCTGCAGCTCGGTGACGACGGGGGCGACGAGTTCGGTGCGGTTGGGGAGGACGAACTTTCGCTCGATTCGTTCGAGAAAGTCGAAGGCCTCCTCGTGGCGCTGGCGGTCGGCCCGGACGGAGAGAACCCATCGAACGGTCTGCACGAGTTCCTCGGCGAGGCGCTGTTTGGGCACGTAGCTTGCGGCGCCGGTGCGGAGGGCTTTGACGGCGGCTTGCTCGGAACCGTGGGCCGTCATGACCACGACCGGGAGCTCTGGGTGCAGGAGGCGGGTTTTGGAGACCAATTCGAGTCCGTCGGTGTCGGGCATGTAGAGGTCGGTGACCACCAGCCGCGGGGAGAGTTCCTCGATGAGCTTCAGCGCCCCGCCGCCGGCGCAGGTGACCACCCTGTGGTCGGGAAAGGCACGTTCCAACAACGCCGCCGCCAAGCGCAGAAAGATCGCGTCGTCATCCACCACCAACAGAACTGAACTCGACACCTGCGTCTCCATCCATCGACCCTGTACGCTCAAGCCCCCATCAGACTCGCACCGCAACAACATCGACCTGCGCCCAGCATCACTCAAACGGCATCGGACGGCAATCGTCGGCGGCCAAGGCGGGGCCGTCTACGCGGCGCGATGGTGGCCTGACCCGATAACACAAAGGCCCCCCGGCGAGATGCCGGAGGGCCTCCTCTCCTCCCATCCTCCGTTTTCGGAAATTTCTTTCCGCCCGGGAGAATGAGCTTTGTTTTGTTAAGGGTTTATTTCTTCGGGGCGCTTCTGCCACCACCAGCACCGCCGCCGCCGCCCGTCTTGAGCTTCAGTTCGACCGTGACAGTTTTGCCTTCTTCGACGGTGATCCGCTCGCGGGCCATGCCTTCGCCGCGCTTGCCGGAGACGATCACGTACTTGCCAGCGGGAACGGAGACGGAAAATGTGCCGTTGTCACCGGTAACGGCTTCGGCGACGGGTTTGGGGCGTTCGCCGCCGGGACCGCCGGGGCGTTGGCCACCACCTGGGGGGGCGATCTTGGGGTCCTTACCCGCGGGGCCGCCGCCGCCGCCTTGGCCGCGCTCGGGAGCGACCATGACCCGGACCTGCATCCCACCGGCCGCCGAGCCGTCCTCCTTGAGGACCCTGCCCGTCACCGTTCCGCCCGCCAGCATGGCCCAGCCGCCCAGCACAGGCAGCACCAGCGCCACACCCAACATCGACATCCACAGCCCTTTGCGATTCGTCAACATGACCGGTCTCCTTCCGACACTTGCGTTCCGTTGCGATTGTCTGTTTTTGACTCTCCGACCCGTGGAACGCTTTCGGGTCGTTCACACCTCTGTACGCCCGACTTGTCGGAATATTCCGCACGTTCTTTCAGTGGCGTTTCGTCGCATCTGCGGTTTTCCGCGCTCGGCACAACCGTTTTCCTCCCCCGCCGTGACACCTGCGACAACACGTCCCGACCTCGACACTGGTCGCGCCGGTAGATACCGCCCCAAATAGGTACGAGATCCTTACCGGAGAACCATGAACATCCCCAACTCCCATCGGCAACTCGCCCCGACGTTCGAAGGCATCGACCGTGCGATCACTGATTTCCTCGCCCGACACGCACTGACCTCACTGCGCGTCGCGTTGGGGTTGGTGTTTCTCTGGTTCGGTGCGCTGAAGTTCGTGCCGGGACTGTCCCCGGCAGACGGGCTTGCGACGCGCACGATCTCGATGCTGTCGTGGGACATGGTGCCGGCGACGGTGTCGCTGCCACTGCTGGCGACGTGGGAGACGCTGATCGGCGTCGGCCTGCTCAGTGGCAGGTTCCTCCGGGCGACGATTCTGCTGCTTGTGCTGCAAATGCTCGGTACTGTTGCGCCGCTGGTACTACTGCCGGGGGAGACTTGGCGGGCGTTTCCGTATGCGTTGACGCTGGAGGGTCAGTACATCGTGAAGAACGTGGTGCTGGTGGCGGCTGCCCTCACCCTGGGGGCGACGGTGCGCGGGCCGAGGACGATGGGGGTATGAGGTGTGCGCCGCGAAAACCAAAGCCCCCGAAGCCGTACTTCCTTCGGGGGCTTTGGACTGCGTTTCGCCGAGGCGTTACTTCTTGGGCCGATCCTTTTTGTCTTGATTTTTGATCTTGAGGTCGACGATCTGCGTTTTGCCGTCTTCGACGGTCACGCGTTGCTTGGCTGAGCCGACGTCGGGGACCTTCACAGTGACGGTGTAGTCGCCCGCTGGGACGGAGAGCTTGTACTTGCCCTGGGCGTCGGTGGTGATTTGGGCGACGGACTTGCCTTCGCCCTTTTTCTCGGGTTTGGGTTCGGCGGACTTTTTCTCTTCTTTGGGTTTGGCGTGCTAGGCGTGGACGGTAGCGCCGGGGACGGCCGTTCCGTCGGAATGCGTGACCTTACCTGAGACCGTGCCGGTGGCCACGGCGGCTGCGCCCATTAACGCCGGGACGAGCAACGCCGCGATCGCCCCGAGCAACAGATGACGGTTCATCGAAACTCGCATAAACACTCCTTCGTTTTTCGCGCTTCAGAGTGCTTGTGACTCACACCCGTGAGACACGCACCCATCGGCCTGCTGGAACGCGATCGGGCCCGGACGCGACTGGCGACCGTTGGGTCGGATAAGTCTGTCGCGTCACGCTTTGGTGCGTGTGCTCTATTTTTTAAATGTTCAGTCCACAATCGTAAAAATTGTCGAGTTCAACACGTGCGCAATTTTCACGCCAGAAGTTCCCAGTCGGGACAACCCCGACACTCGGGTCGAACGTCACGAGGGCGGACCCGTTTAGTGCCTCGCCGTCGCGGTACCGCAGGGGCCGCCGCCTTCGGCGACGCCGATTTGCCGCGGCGCTTGGTCGAAGGTTCGCATTGCATCGTGGTACCAGTGTGACATTTCCGACGTTCCCTCGGGCACGTAATGGTTGATCAGCGAGCGGCGGTACCGCGATGTGCTGGTGTTGGGGGTCGAGCCGTGGACGAGCGAGCCGTTGAAAAACAGCACGTCGCCGGCGCGGAGGTCGCAGAGGACGGGGGAGAGTCCGTCGGGAACTTTGACGTAGTCGCTGGTGAAGGAGGTTCGGGTGTCGGCTTGCTCGGGGCAGGCGACTTCCATGTTTTGAGTGCCGGGGACGACGGACATTCCGCCGTTTTCGGCGTCGGCGTCGTCGATGGCGATCCATGCGGCACAGCAGGTTTTGGGTTTAACGCGGAGGTAGTAGTTGTCTTGGTGGAAGGTTTGGCCGCGGGCGCCGGGGGGCTTGAAGTAGAACATTGTCTGGACGGCGACCGGCTGCTCGCCCATGCACTGGCGGAGCATGTTTTCAATGCGGCGATCCAATAGATACTTACCGGCAAGTCGCCCGACGTCTTTGTCCTTGTGGCAGTGAGGGTTCATCATCCGGGGGTAGAACGCCAGCGGATCGGCGGGGTTGGGGTCTTTGAGGATTTCGGAGAGACCCTGGACGGGGCCGTTGCGGTTTTCGTCCATGAACGCGTTGCGGATTTCGGCGATCTCGCCGGGGCTGAGCAGTCCGCGGGCTATGTAATAACCCTCGCGGCCGAAGATTTCGGCCACGTCGTCCACCATCGAAACGGGCGTGTTCATTGCGTGCATGTACTATTCTCCTGTGATGGGATAACTATTGCATGGCTACAACGCCCACGTCCATACATTTTGTCGCCGATGGTATATAGTATTCCGCTACGAGTCAGACCCCCCTTCCATGGACTTTGATCCCCTTCCCATTTACGACCACCTCCTCACCGGAAGCTTCCGGCAAGCCCCTCCGTACGCGGTCGGCAGGCCCAACGGGTCCAACGACTATCTCCTTTTCCTTACAGTCTCGGGCCGGGGGACTTTCACCTCGCCCACCGGTTTGACCCATCCGGCCTTACCGGGAACGTTGCACCTTTACCCGCCGCGCACCCCGCAGGACTACCGGGCATCCGGCACCCACTGGACGTTCCTTTGGGCACACTTTCAGCCCCGACCCCACTGGCTGCCGTACCTCGCATGGGGCCCGGTGATATCGGGGGCGCGGTCGCTCCTTTCTCACACGCCCGACGCCGGTTGCTTCCG
>JBBRUM010000270.1:0-5512 GCA_038247815.1 Tepidisphaerales bacterium
ATTGGGACGGACGTCGGTGTTGTTGATCTGGCCGGTGGCGGTGGAACGGGAGAAGGTGGCGTTGGAGGGAGAGGAAAGGTCGAGGGAGAAGGATCGACCACCGTCGACGGCGTTGTCGCGGAGGGTTTGGACGGTGAGGGTTGCGGAGGTTTGGCCTGGAGGGATTGTGAGGGTTCCGGTGATGGGCTGGTAGTTGGTTCCGGCGAGGGCGGAGTTATTGCGGGTTGCATATTGGAACGAGACGGTTTTGGAAGCTGCTGCGGAGAGCGTGATGGTGAAGGTGAGCGCTGAGCCTTCGTTTGCGGAGGCGTCGAAGATGGAGATGGAGGGGTCGGGGAGGTCGATGTTGACGAGGGATCCGCTGGCGGTGGAACGGGCGAGGATGGAGTTGGTGGGGGAGGATAGATCGAGGAAGAAGGAGCGTCCGCCGTCGACGGCGTTGTCGCGGAGGGTTTGGACGGTGAGGGTTGCGGAGGTTTGGCCGGCGGGGATGGTGAGGGTTCCGGTGATGGGCTGATAGTGGGTGCCGGAGAGGGCGGAACTGTTGCGGGTGGTGTATTGGACGGTGACGGGGATGAGAGGTGAGGACGAGAGGGAGACGGTGAAAGTGGAGCTGCCACCTTCGTTCGTTGATGTGTCGGCGATGGAGACGGTGGGGAAGGGCTGTTCGGTTACGCGGAGGCTGTAAGCTCCGAGCGAGTCGCCGTTTGAGATCCCTGAACCATTAACCGGATTGTACGAGCGTGGGTTGTCTCCGTAACTGCTGATGCCGATGTAGTAGGTCTGACCGGCGGTGACGGGGAGAGTTACAATGCTGTTGGTGGTGGAGTCGGAGGCATCGTCGTTGAAGCCGAGTTCGACCCCGGACTGATTGAAAATACGGAGGTAGGTGTCTGGTGGGAGGTCGCCGATGCCATCGAGTCGGAATGTAGAGAAACCGGAAGTGGTGGGGGTGTAGCGGTAGAGGTCGACGTCGGAGAGGGGGTTGGATCGGAGGAGTGCTCCGTCCCGGCCGAGAGTGCCGTTGGCGATCCTGCTGGATGGGAGGTTAATGGCACCTGCGAGTCGGTCGTCCGTGGGGTTGGCGGCGATTTGGGAGACGTTGAGGGTGTAGTTTCCGGTTGCCCCACCTGACCCGCTGGCGATTGCGAACCAATCGAAATCCTGATTGCCATTTCCGGTGACTGAGAGCCAGTAAGCTTGTCCGACGGTTGCATCAATTGCGAGGTTATGGTTGGTGCCTGTGGATGAGCCGAGGGTCAGGAGGGTGGTCTCGTCCGGGCTAAGTGTGTAGAGGGTGATGACGGATTCGAAGCTTGAGGTGACGGAAATTGATGCCCGTCCATTTTCGGTGATGGATGCTGCGTAGAAGTCCACGTCCTTGGTTCCGTCGGATCCGACCAGGAAACCATTGTCGAAGCCGATGGAACCGGAAGTGTTGGGGGTTAGGTAGATCTCGTTCGTGGTCAGCGCGGTGCCGTCGGCGTCGCGATTCGAGAAGGTCAGGACCAGATTATAATTGCCGGACGATGCGAAGAAGCCTGCGGAACCGCCGGTAGGTTCCAGTGGGTTGTACCCACGCCCTTGAAGGCTGGAAATGCCGATCCAGTAGAGGCTGCCTTTGGTGACAAAGAGCCTCAAATACGAATCGGTGCCGTTTCCGCCGTCATCGTCGAAAGCGATTTGAGTTCCCGATTCGTTGAAGGCGCGAACGTAGGAGTTCAGAAAGGAGTTGTCGGTGGTGACGTCGATGTCGACGAAGCCTTCGTCTGGGGCGTGAAAGCGGAAGAAATCGACATCGGCGGTTCCGACTTGTTTCGTGCCGTTGACGGTGGCGTCCGAACCGATGGTTCCGGTGAGGGTGAGATATCCGACGTTGTTGGTGCCTACGTCGGTGATGGCGAGAAGCTCGATTTCTTCTGAACCACCGAATCCGCCGGTCGGGTCGGGGGTGTCGGCGGAGACGGAGAAGTTGTAGCTGCCGGTGAAAGAGGGAACTGTTCCTGAGCCATTGATTGGGTTGTAGTTAAGGTTGTTTTCGCCGCTGATACCGAAGTAGTAGGTGTCGGGAGGGAGTTGGATAGTGAAGTGATCCGGATATCCGGAGGGATCGGTGAAATCGCCGAGGGGATCGCCCGTTGGACTGAAAATTCGTATGGTGAATCTGCTGGAGGGGTTACCTTGAACCGGAGTCACCCTGAAGTCGATGGTTGCGGCGGAGGTGAGGGTGACGCGGTAGAGATCGATATCAGATGGGCCAACGGATTGGTTGCCGTCGAAGCCGATGGATCGAGCGTTGTAGACCCAGCCATCGCCGGGGGCCATGGCTGGAACGGCGACGGAGTTGGTGAGGGTGCTGTCGGCGTCGGGGATGGAGCGGATGAAGAGGGAGCGGACGGCTTGGATGGTTCGGTAGACGTTGACGCGGGGGAAGGTGAGTCCGGTTTCGGGGAGGTCGAAGCGGTTGCCTTCGGCGTCGGTCCAGAAGTTGGTGTTCGTGGGGGAGTCGGTGATGAGGTCGCCGTTTTGTTTGATGAGGGTGAGGACTTGGTTGGGGGTGAGGTAGGAACCGCCGAAGGTCTGGGCGGCGTCTTGCATGAGGGCGACCACACCGGCGACGAAGGGGGAGGCCATGGAGGTGCCGGGAATGGTGTTGAAGAACTGGCCGCCGTCGCCGTTCCAAGTCGAAAAGATGGTAGTACCGGGGGCGGCGACCTGATTGGGGAGGGTGCTGCGCTGGCTGTATGACGCGATCAAGTCTGGTTGAGGAGCGGTGTCGCCGATGTAGGGGAGTTGGTCGCCGACTCCGGCGTCTTCCCAAGTGGAGACGACACCGATTGTGGAATAGATGGCGGGGGCGCTAGCCCCTGAGGTTCGGACGTTGGCATAGTCGTTTCCGTTGGCGGAGACGACTGTGATCCCCTGGGATTCGAGCGAACCGATGACGCGGGAGTATTCGTTAGAGTCGGGGGTGTTGGTGTTGATTCCGGGAGTCTGGATCGACATGTTGACGACGCGGATGCCATAGGTGCGATGGTTTGTGAGGACCCACTTGAGGCCTTCGAGAACCGTGTCGTGTCTGGGCTCGGCTTCACCATCTGCTGCGAGTGCGCGTACTCCGATAAACTTTGCCGCGTTAGCGACGCCTATGGCGCGGTTTGTACTGGCGATGGTTCCGGCGACGTGCGAGCCGTGGCCGTTGGGGTCGCGGGATTGGGAGGCGCTGGAAACGAAGGGGGCGGAGGCAGCGCGGTTTGCTACGGTGTCGACGTAGCCAACGAAGTTGCCGACGAGGTCGGGGTGGGAGCCGAAGACGCCGGTGTCGAGGACGGCCACGGTGACGCCGCTGCCGTCGATGGAGTTGTAGAGGGGATCGTTGCGGAGGGCGGTCAGGCCGGTGACGTTGAAAGCGGCGCTGAGGAGGCGGCGCTGTTCGAGGGAGTCGAAGAGTGGGCGGGAATGACCACCGGATTTAGTGTTGGAACGCTTGTTCATGACGTTATCACGCCTGACCTTCGTAGGGTTCTGTAGTTTAGCTAACATGTTAGCGTCGCAATAAGGGAATACAAGATCCCCCAATTGGGGGGGGGTAACGGCCCAAGTTATCGACTTATTGGGTTGAATTTCGGGGTTAATGGGTGCAATAGGCGTGTGGTGGGGTGGTCTGTGGGTCGGGTGGGAGGACGATTCAGGGGTGCAGATATTCAACCTTGTGGGGGTGAACGTCCGACAAAGTAGGTATTGGCGGAGGTTTGGCGGGCCCATGGATGGGTTGGTCAAACGATGTAGCGGGTTGTTGGGTTGACGTTCCACGGAAGGACTTGGGTCATGCGGGTAATCGCGATCATCAATCAAAAGGGCGGGTGCGGGAAGACGACGACGAGCATTAATCTGGCGGCGTGCATGGCGCGGTTGGGGGAGCGGACGTTGCTGGTGGACTTGGACCCTCAGGGGCATTGTGCGGTGGGGCTGGCGGTGCCGGAGGAGCAGGTGGAGCGGTCGGTGATTGATACGCTGATCGAGCCGGGGGACGGGAAGGTCGCGAAGTTGCAGGACATTGTGTGGCAGATTGCCAGCGACTTTGATTTGGCGCCGAGCAATTTGAAACTGGCGGCGTTTGAGCAGTTGTTCGCCGGGCGGCCGGGTCGGGAGACGCGGTTGGCGGAGGCGCTGGCGCCGCTGGGGGATCGGTACAAGTGGGTGATTTTGGATTGTCCGCCGTCGGTGGGGCTGATTACGTTTAACGCGCTCAAGGCGTGTGACGAGGTGATCGTGCCGGTGGAGACGGGGTTCTTCAGCTTGCACGGGCTGTCGAAGATGATGCAGACGCTGGAGGTGATGAAGGAGAAGGCGGGGAAGGATGTGGCGGTTCGGATTCTGCCGACGCTGTACGACACGCGGACGAAGCTGGCGCGCGAGGTGCTCAGCGAGCTGCGGGCGAAGTTTAAGGGGCAGCTGATGGAGAGCACCGTGAACTTCAACACGAAGTTGAAGGAGGCGGCGAGCTTTGGTCAGCCGATCACCGAGTATGACCCGGGCAGCCGGGGGTACAAGGACTTTGTGCAGTTGGCGCGGGAGCTGATGGGGCAGCGGCCGCTGGAGATCGAGGAGACGCCGGGCGAGCCGATGACGCGGCCGGCTGAGCTGGTGCAGCGGGCGAAGGCGCTGGCGAACCTGACGAACCTGCAGTTCGGGCGGAACATTGTGCAAGTTCAGCCGTTGGTCCAGCCGGTGGTGATGCTGGCTGCGACGGGGACGACGGGGGGAAGTGGGGTGGCGGCTGCGGTGGCGGAGCGGGTGATGGAGCGGGTTTCGGAACGGGCCGTGGAACGGGGGAGCGGTGTGGGGATTGGGGGCGGGGGATTGGTGGCGAAGGTGACTGGTGGTGGTGGGGGCGGGGGAGGAGGGGAGGCGATGGTGGCGTCGGCGCCGATGATGTCGATGGTGCTGGTGGGGGAGTATCCGGAGTTGGGCGTGATTGGGGAGGTGGCGGCGGCTGTGAAGCCGGCGAAGACGACGGACGAAAAGCTGGCGGAGTTTTACGGGGTCAAGCGGTTGGGCGGGGAGGTTGTGTTTGCGGCGCAGTTTGGGGAGGCGCGGACGGTGCAGTTGGCGGGGGACTTTAATAATTGGTCGCCGATGGCGACGCCGATGCGTGCCGACGAGCGGGGGCGGTGGCTGGCGGCGTTGCCGTTGCGGCCGGGTCGGTATCGGTACCGGCTGGTGGTGGACGGGCAGTGGAGGACGGACCCGGCGAACACGTATGTGGAGAGTAATCAGTTTGGGGAGTTGAATAATATTGTGGAGGTGGATTGAGGGGGGAGGTAGGGAGGCAGTGAGGCACTGGGGGAGTTGGGGAGGGGGAGAAGTGGGTTTGGGGGGACGGTGGAACCGTCTTTTTTGGGCAGGAGGCCTTTATGAGTGGTGATGGCGTGAGGTTGGGTGGGGATATTTCGGAGATTGCGGGGATGGCGGGGTTATTTTTGAGTGGGGTGCGGGAGGCGGCTGGGGG
>JBBRUM010000271.1:0-5425 GCA_038247815.1 Tepidisphaerales bacterium
CCACTATCTCTCTGCGCCAGCCCCATCCTCCCCCTCTGAATCCCCAAGCCCTGCTCCAGTCCAATCGCCCCCATGCAGGGTGCCGACCAAACCACAACACCGCTACGCCCCCAATCCCAACCCCGGTCCATCCCCCACAAAAAAGAAAGCGGCGCCCGTTTCAGGCACCGCCTCCCGATTCCATTCCCTTCCCACCCTTACGGCCGGGTCGTCGCCGTCGGCGGCGACGGCAGTTGAAGCACCATACCCAGTTTCAACTTCGTCGGGCTGGACCCAATCACGCCCTTGTTCAGCTCGTAAATCTCCTCCCACCGCGACGCCGACCCGTACAGCCGCTGGGAGATCTTGTGCAGCGAATCCCCCGACACCACGCGATACTCGCGCGTCGGGTCCTTCACCAGCACCGAACCCGATACCCCTTCCGTCCTCGCCGGCACCGCCGCACCGGAAGAGCCCTTCACTTCTGACTCCGGCGGCATGGCCAGCACCTGCCCCACTCGCAGCTTGCTCGAGTTCACGTTCGGGTTCGCCGCGGCGATCTTCGCCCAATAGTTCGGCGACCCATACACCGTCGCCGAAATCTTCGAAAACGAGTCCCCCGCCTTGACCGTGTAGGTCGTGCCCAGGCCCGACCCACCCAGCCCCGTCAATCCCCCCGTCAGCCCCCCGGTCGGCCCAGCCGGCGGAGTCACAGGCGCCAAACGCGAACCCGAAGGCTCACCACCCACACGCGGTCCAACACCGGGACCCGCCGGTGGCGTCACGGAGGCGCCCGCCAGCAACGCATTCCAATCCACCTGCCGCCCAGACCCGCCTGCCGAAGGCCCGGCTGGCGCGCTTGGCGGAGTCGTCGGCGGCGTAATGGGCGTAGTTGTTTGAAGTCCCGTATCCGTAAGTGACGGCTGGGTCGTCGGAACCATTTCCTGCGTTGTCAGAGTCGTGCTTTGGATGGTCGTCGGCGGCGTGACACCGTCGCTCTCCGCCGGAACCAATGGCGTCACCGGCTCGACGTCACCGGAAATCGTCGCGGAATCCGCGACGACCTTCCGAGAATTCGACGGCGAACTCTCCGCGACGCGCGTTTTCGATCCGCCGCCAGCCAAGTCGGCCACCGTCCCCGCCGACTGACCGCGAATCAAAAAGAACGCGGCCACCACGCCCGCCAGCACGACCCCAATTACGACCGCCAATTTACCTTCAGTTTTCATGACCATCTCTTCCCGAAACCCGCCACCGCCGCTGATACTCCAAACCAGTCCGGCGCCAGCGAGAACTCACATATTATCGGCACACACCCCCATTTGCACTCCACACATCCCATTCCGCATTCTTCCCCCCGACTTTACGCCTTCTGCAACGCACCACCCCCCCCGCCCGCTCCCGCCTTCACCGCCGCCTGCTCCTTACCCATTCCCACCATCAGCAGCGGAGCCGCAATGGCAATCGACGAGTACGTACCCACCAAAATCCCCACCAGCAGAACATACGTAAACCCGTGGAGCCCCGGCCCGCCGAACACATACATCACAGACAGCGTCGCAATCGTCGTGCCCGCCGTCAGCAATGTTCTGCTCAGCGTCTGGTTGATCGCGTCGTTGATCACCTTCTTACTCAGCCCGCCGTACTGACCCCGCAACTCGCGGATCCGGTCGAAGACAACGATCGTGTCCGCCATCGAATAACCCATCACCGTCAAAATACCCGCCACCAGTGTCAGGTTGATCCGAAACGCCTCCAACCTCAGCCAGTCTCCCAGGATCGTCTCCGACAACAGGTGCGCAAATCCCAGCGCCGCCATGACGAACAGCGAGTCGTGCAACAACGCCGCCACCGTCGCCGTGCCGTACTTGAGGTTCCCGAACCGGATCCACACGTATCCCATGATCACGATCAGCGCCAGCACCAGCGCCACCAACGCGTCCTGCTGCGTGCCCCCCGCCACCTGCGGGTTGAAACTGTTCACCTTCGACAACGTGGGTGGACGGTTCACCGCGTCGTTCACCAGCCGCCACATCGGACTGGCCACCTCCAGCCACCACTTCTCACGATCCTCATTGCTCAAAATCTGCGCGTCCAGCGCCAGAATCACCGCCTCCGACGACGCCGTTCCCGCCGTCGTCCCGGTAAACACCGCCACGGGCGGCAAAGTTCGACCCTGCCCCGCCACAGGCTGCAAACGCTGGTTGGTCACCCGACGCCGGATCTCCTCGGCCGTCATCGGCGGCGAAATGTTGTCAAGGTAAATCGCGACACCGCCCTTGTACTCAAACCACTGCTCCGGCGCAAACCGCCCCACCGGCGCCGCCCCCTCCACCGCAAACAGCACCGCGTCCAGCGCCTGCTCCGCGGGAACCCCCAACTTCGCAAACGTCGACGGAACATCCACCTTCAGGTTCGCGCCGAACGCCTCCAACACCGCCGCTCGAACGGCGGGAACGTCCGAGTTCGGCGTCACAATCTCATAACTCAAATTGTCCGACCCGATCGACACCGGAAGCGCAGCCGGCAAGGCCTCGGCCACCGTCAAATTCCTCTCGCCACCCACCGGCCCCGTCGTCGCCCCACCCCCACCACCGCCTCCCGCCACCAACACCGGCTTGCCGCCGGCGTCCACCAGCATCTGACGAATCTGCGCCTGCGAAATCGGCTCCCTCAGGTCGATCGTCACCGCAGTGCCCGATGAAAACTCCACGTCGAACATCCGCCCCTTCATGACGTATGCCGCGAACAGCACCAGCCCCACCGTCATCAGCGCCACCGACGACAAACCAAAGATCCAAACCTTGCTCATCCAGTCGATGTTCGGCTTGAGAAACCGGTCCCACGCTGGCACGGACTGCGGAAACGACCCCAAGTTCTTCACCCCGAACTTGTCCACCAGAATCGCGAACAGCGTCTTGGTCACGTACAGCGACGTGAACAGCGACGTCACAATACCCAGCAGCAGCGTCAGCCCGAAACCCTTGACTTCCTCCGAACCCAGCAGGTAGAGCACCAGCGACGTGATCCCCGTCACCACGTTCGAGTCCACGATCGCCGAAAACGCCCGGTCGTACGCGTTCCGCAGCGCCGTCTTGATCGGGAACCCGCGCTGCTGCTCCTCACGCAACCGCTCGAAAATCAGGACGTTTGCGTCCACCGCCGAACCCAGCGTCAGCACCAACGCCGCAACGCTCGGCAGCGTGAAGGTCGCGTTGAGCGCAGCGAGCGCACCCAGAATCAGCAGCAGGTTCAGCACCACCGAGATGTACGCCACCACGCCCGTCAGGTAATAATATCCGATCAAAAACACCGCCACCGCGAACAGCCCGAACAAGCACGCCAAAAACCCGTCCCGCAGGTTGTCCGCACCGAGCTGCGGCCCCACCGTACGCTCGGAAATCGGCTCGTCCGCCAACCTCGCCGGCAGCGAACCCGCGTTGAGCGTGTTCACCAGGTACTTGATCTCAGCGGCAGTGTACTTCCCGGTGATGATCCCCCGCTCACCGATCTGACTGTTGATGTTCGGCGCCGAAATCACCTTGTCGTCCAGCACAATCGCCATCGGCTTGCCGACGTTGGCCCCCGTCAGCCTGCTCATATACAGCCCGCCCGCCGCGTCCATCTGAAACGCCACGTGCTGCTCGCCCGACTGCTGGTCCCGCTCGGGCGCCGCGCTCTTCAACGACCACTTCTGCTCCGCGTTGGCCGTCAATGACCGCTCGGGCAGCAAGTCCAAAAGCACCCACACCCGCCCCGAATACGACCGGATCACACCGTTCGCCCGGAAGTCCTCCGGCTTGTCCACCTGCGCCCACTGCGACGTGTCACCCGACCGCTGCGACGTACCCGCCCCGGTCTCCAGTCGCGCCACCATCTCCGGAACTCGCGGGTCCTCCGGGGCCACCAGAATGTGGTACTCCAACACACCCGAACCCTGCAGCAACCTCTTCAAATCCGCCGAATCGTCCAACTGGCTCTTGACCTTGAAAAACGGGCCGAAGTTCGACACATACGCATCCAGCGCAGCCGCCCTCGACGCAAAACCCGCCGCGGCATCCCGCAGCTTCTGCACCATCGCCTCGACTTCCGTCGACGGCGCCGGAGCCTTCGGGTCCCGCACCTGCTTCGCCCGCGCCTCCTCCAGCACCGTCAGCTTCGTCTCCAAGTCCGGAACCGAAACGTTCGTCGGCTCGATCCGCGCCCGCAGTCCGTCGAACGTCAACTCCGCACCCGCCTGCGCCGCCCGATCCCTCCTCTGGCGGGCCGCCGAGATCTCGTCCCAAGACGTCACCATCCCCGCGAACACTTCCTTCCGCGTCGCCGAATCCATCGCAAGTTCCGACAGACGCTTCTCCCGCGCCTCCCCCGTTAGTCGCTGCACCGCATCGAGCACGCTGCCCATCCGAACATTCGTCTCCTCGAGGTCCCGCTGCGCCCCCGCGAACGTCGTACGCACCTTATCCGAGTCCGCCGCGTTCCCGGCGCGCGGCATTTGAATCTCCAGTCGCGTATTGCCCTGCGGCCGCCACACCAAGTTCCGAATCCCCTCCGGGTCCACCCGCTTCTTCAACGCATCCATCACACGCGTCGACAAACCCTCCATGTCATTGGGGTTGCTCCCCTCAGCCAGTTGCACCTCGTACAACAGCGAGGTTCCCCCCACCATGTCGATCCCCGGTTTGAGGTTGTGCTTCTTGGCAAACGGCACCGAACGATCCAGCAACCCCACCGGGTCCACCACCAGCGACGGGAAGATCGCCCAGATTCCCAAAAACAAAATCGCGGCAATAGTAATCAGTCGCCCAAGGTGGTTGGTTGGCATGGCTAGCTCATCTATCCGAATCGCCACCGTCCCAAAAGACGCCGACAATCCTCGTTAACGCGTCGTTCTTCACAGCCCCCCACCTCTAACATCTAAGATCTTACATCTGACACTTCCCCTCCCCTTTATTTCTCCGACTTCGCATCCTCCACCACCACCCTGTGGATCGCCCGCCTGTTAAATCGCATCTTAACGTTGGCGGTCTCGTCGACCTTCAGCACCACCGACTTCTCGTCCAACTGCAACACCGTGCCCAGAATCCCCCCGATGGTCTCGATCTGATCCCCTTTCTTCACCGCATCGAGAAGTTTTTGCCGTTCCTTTTCCTGCTTCTTCTTCGACCGAAACACAAACAAGTACAAAACCAACAGGCCAAGTACCAGCGGAAACAACGGACTCGCGAACAGCGACACATACCACGGCGCAGCCGCTGTTGTCGTCCCCGGCGCTGGCACGCCCGGAACGGCTTGCGCCATCAACCCGACCCAACCACCGACCGCCCCACCCAATTCCGAAAACATTCTTTCCATCATCCGCTTTTTTCCGTTCTTCTTCTTTTTCCGAACTTCACACGACGCCCGAACCGCCCTCTTTCCCGACTTCCGACAAGCCGCCCGGCCC
>JBBRUM010000272.1:0-5421 GCA_038247815.1 Tepidisphaerales bacterium
CCCGCCGCGATATCCTCCAGCCGCCCCGCCTCCACCCCCACCGCATCGTCCCACCTCACCTTGGCCAACGTTCCCGACTCGCCCCGCAAGAACGCCAAATTGTCATACGCCCCCAGCACGCTCTCCGTCGACCCCACCAGCGGCGACTCCTCCACCGCCGCCCGCACCCGCCGCAACACCTCAACGTCCTTGCTCACCACCACCGCCGACCACGTCTGCAAGTGCCGCACCAACTGCACAGACTCGTTCTGGGGGGCCTGCAACTCCAACAAATTCGGGTTAAACCCCACCCGCGTCGCCAGCGGCAATCCCGCCAAACACACCGCCGCCCAAATCAGCGGCAAGACCGCCAACCTCGCCCCGCTCACCCTGGCACCGGCGACCTTCGCCGCCGCCACCTTCGCCCCCGCCACCCCAGCTCTACTCCCGACATACGCCCCCTTCACCGGAAACAACGTCAGCAGCGCCGGCAAGACCACATATCCCGACAACAAGCACAGTAGCAGCCCCCCACCAGCGATGATCCCCAACTCCGCCGCCCCCTTGAAGTCCGTCAGCGTCGAAACCAAAAACGCACCCGCCGCCCCCAAGCAAGCGGTGTTGATCGGTGCCGACACCGCCCGAAACACCGCCACAAACGTCGTTCTCGGCCCAGACCTCCGCACCACCTCCGTCCGATACCGCACCAGAATCTGCACCAGGTAATCCATCCCAATCCCGATCAACGCCAGCAAAAACACCAGCGAAAGCAAATTCAGCTCCCCCACCGCAACCGTCGCCCATCCGAACGTCCACCCGATCCCCACCCCCAGCGCAATCTCCCCCGCCAGCGCCAGCCAAACCGACCGCAACACCACCGCCAGCCCGATGAACACCGCAGTGAGCGCGACGACCTCCGCCCTCTTGGTGTCGCGGTCCGTTGTCCGCATCTCCGCCGCATCCAACGCCGGCCTGCCCGTCAGCCCCACCCGAAACTCCGGAAACGCCCCGGCCGCATCGCGCACCGCAGCCTCAATCCCCTCCACGGCCTCGGATATCGCCGTCAGCGACGCGTAGTCCGTCCTGGGAAACACCTTCACCAGCAGCAAGTTCCGCCCCACGTCCACCCGGTCGCCCACGTAGTAATACCCCAGCCGCGACGGGTCCGCAGCGTCGAGCGACGCCAAATCCGGCAACCCCGCTCCCGACTTCAGCGCCCCATCCCCCTCCACCGCCGCCACCCAACTCCGCGCCAGCTCCCCCACAAACGGCCCAGCCGAATCGTCCCCCGCCACCGCCCCCACCCGCAGCGTCGTCATCAATCTCTCAATGGGCGTCGCCCCCAGCACCGGCGTAAGCGCGTCGTTCCTCTCCGCAAACACCTTCACCAGCGGCAAAAACCGCCGCACATCTTCCACGCTCTTCCGCACCAGCTTCGGGTCGTCAAACAGCAGCCCCTGCGACCCGATCTCCTCAGGGTGTACCCGCGCATCCACCGAACGCACAAACTTCGTCTCCGCCCTCAGTCGCCCCGCTATCGCGTCCGACACGCCCGCCCACCTCCCCACCGCCGGTTCCCCCACCCCCTCCCCCGGCCGTACCACGACAAACACCGCCTCGTTCTCCGGGAAGTTCTCCACGAACTGCAGGTAATCCCGAAAAAACGGGACGCGCGGGTCGAACAACTTGTTCTGGTCGGCTGAGATCTCCAGTCGAAACACCGCCGCCGCAATGGACAGCAGCAGCATCACCCCCGCAACCGCCAGCGCAGTCCGCGGGTACGCCACCACCCCCACCACACCCCGCCGCATCAGCCGGTCAATTCTTCCCATGTTCCGCAACCACCCCTACGACAGCGCCGCCCGTTTCGCCAACCCAAACACCGTGTCCCACGCCGCCCCCGGGAACCGCTGCGCGTCCGCCAGTACGTCCTCCATCGCGCCCAGGAACCAGTCCATGTCCTCACGCGTCGCCGTGATCGGGGGCAAAAACTTGATCACTTCCGTGTGATACCCCGCAACCTGAGTCAAAATCCGGTGCTTCTGCAACAACGGAATCACCACCATCTGCCCGAAAACCCCAAAGTTCATCTTGTGCAGCAGGTCCCACGCCATCTTCAGCTTGATCCCCTCCTTCGGTCGGGCAAAATCAATCCCAAACATCAGCCCCTTCCCCCGCACCTCCGAAACAAACGGACACGTCGCCCCAATCTCCCTCAGCCGGCGCATCACATATTCCCCCTGCACCGCTGCGTTCTCCACCAACTTCTCCTCGTCAATCACCCGCAAACTCGCCACCGCCACCGCCATCGCGAGGTCGTTCTGCCCGAACGTGTTCGAGTGCACCACGCACCGCTCCATCGAACTAAACACCGAATCCATCACCTTCGGCTTGGCGATGATCGCACCCACCGGTACCAGCCCGCCCGACAGCGCCTTCGCGCAGCACACAAGATCCGGCTCGACCCCATCCCAGTGCTGAAAGCAAAACCACTTCCCCGTCCGCCCCAGTCCGCACTGCACCTCATCGGCAATCAGCAGCGACCCATACTTCCTGCACAGCCGCTGCGCCTCCAGCAAAAACCCGTCCGCCACCACCTCAACACTCTTACCCTGCACCGGCTCGACGATAAACGCAGCCACCGTCTTCTTCGCCAACGCCGCCTCGAGCGCCGCCAAATCGTTAAACGGAATTTTGATCGTCCCCGGCACGGTCTCCCCGAACCGCTCCCGGAAAAAGGTCGACCCGTTCACCGCCAGCGACCCGCCAGTCAGCCCGTGAAACGCGTGGTCGCAGAACACCACATCCTGCCGACCCGTCGTGCACCGCGCGAACTTCAGCGCCCCCTCCACCGCCTCCGTCCCCGAATTGCAGAAGAACACCCGCGACAACTCCCCGCCCGCCCGCCGCGCCAGCATCTCTGCCGCCCGCCCCGCGATCTCCCCGCAATCCATCCGCACCAGGTTCGGCAGGTCCTGCGCCAACACTTCTGAAACCGCGGCCTTGATCTTCGGGTGGTTCCTGCCCAATGCAAACACACCCCACCCCGTCAGCAAATCCAGATACTTGTTCCCCTCGCCGTCCCACAGATACGCCCCCTGCCCCCGGACATATCTCTTGTCGAATCCGATGGTCTTCAGCATCTTCACAAACACCGGATTTACGTGCCGGCTGTGCGCTTCGTACGTATCGATTTCACTCGTTATAATCGGGTTCATTTGGTTCAAGGTGCGTCATGGTAGCCGCGCTCCGCCAAGTTGTAATCTCCTCCTCCCCGCAGCTCCGAGGTTGTCGCGCCACCCCCCACCCCCATAAATTCTCCCGCCATGTCGACCCTCTCCACACCACCCACCCATTCGGCCGTTTCATCCGGGCCCACCATCGCCGCCGCCACCTCTGCCGCCCGCAAAGCACTCCTCTCCCTCCAGTCCCCCGGCGGCTACTGGGTCGCCGAGCTCCAAGGCGACAGCATCCTCGAATCCGAATACATCCTCCTCAAGTTCATCCTCGCCCAGGAAGCCGACCCCGAACTCCCCGCCATCGCCGACTACCTCCGCGACCTCCAACAACCCGACGGCGGCTGGATCCTCTACCCCGGCGGCCCAGCCGACATCTCCGGAACCGTCAAAGCCTACTTCGCCCTCAAGCTCATGGGCGACCTCCCCGACGCGCCCCACATGCGCCGCGCCCACGACCTCATCCTCTCCCTCGGCGGGGCAGAAAAGTGCAACACCTTCTCCCGGTTCTACTTCGCCGCCCTCGGCCAAATCAGCTACGACGCCTGCCCCAGCATCCCCCCCGAGGTCGTCTTCCTCCCCCAGTGGTTCTACTTCAACCTCTACAACCTCTCCGCATGGACGCGGACCATGATCCTCCCCCTGGGAATCGTCACCACCCTCCGCTACACCCGCAAACTCCGCCCCGAGCAAGGCATCGACTACCTCTTCCTCGACCGCACCTCCCGCGACTGCCTCTCCGCACCCATCCCCCTCATCCCCCGAGACGCCCGCCAAGCCTTCCTCCGACTCGACTCCGCCATAAAGCTCTACGAACGCTCCCCCCTCAAGCCCTTCCGCCGCTCCGCACTCCGCCAAGCCGAAAAGTGGATGCTCGACCACCTCGACGGTTCCGAAGGCCTCGGCGCCATCTTCCCCCCGATGGTCTACATCCTCATCGTCTTCAAAGCCCTCGGTTACCCCGACGACCACCCCCGCGTCGTCGCCGGCCACAAGCACCTCCACGACTTTTTCATCCGCGACGGCGACCGCACCCGCATCCAGCCCTGCCTCTCCCCCGTCTGGGACACCGGCATCGCCCTCCACGGCCTAGCCGAATCCGGCCTCACCCCCTCCCACCCCGCCGCCATCTCCGCCACACAGTGGCTCCTCTCCAAAGAGTGTAAATTCGCCTCCGACTGGGCCCGCAACTGCCCCAACGTCGAGCCCGCCGGTTGGTTCTTCGAGTTCGAAAACCCCCACTACCCCGATACCGACGACACCGCCATGGTCGCCATGGCCCTCCAGCGCGTCGGCGGCGACGCCGCCAAGCCCGCCATCGCCCGCGCCCTCAAGTGGCTCCTTGCGATGCAAAACGACGACGGCGGCTGGGCCGCCTTCGACCGCACCACCGACCGCCCCCTGCTCGAAAAGGTCCCCTTCGCCGACCACAACGCCATGCAGGACCCCAGTTGCCCCGACATCACCGGCCGCATCCTGGAATGCCTCGGCCACTGCGGACTCACCACCGCCCACCCCGCCGTCGCCCGCGCCATCGCGCACATCCGAACCCAGCAAGACGCCAGCGGATCCTGGTGGGGCCGCTGGGGGGTCAACTACGTCTACGGCACCTGGCAGGTCTTCACCGGCCTCCGCGCCGTCGGCCAGGACATGTCCGAAGACTTCGTCCAACGCGGCGTCAGTTGGCTGCGATCCGTCCAAAAACCCGACGGCAGCTTCGGCGAAACCTGCGCCACCTACGACGACCCCTCCCTCAAAGGCACCGGCCACAGCACGCCCTCGCAAACCGCCTGGGGCGCTATGGGCCTCATGGCCGCCATCGTGCATGACGATCCCGCCGTCGCCAACGCAATCGCATGGCTCGCCCGCCACCAACGCCCCGACGGCACCTGGGAGGAAAAGTGGTACACCGGCACGGGCTTTCCCCGCGTCTTCTACCTCAAATATCACCTCTACTGCCTCTACTTCCCCCTCACCGCCCTCGCCCGCTACAACCGCCTCTCAGCCACCGGCAATTAATCCGCCGCCCCAAATCCAAGGCCCTTAATCCAGCGCCTCCGGATGCAGCCCAATGCTCTTCTCCCCCGCAGCCTTCTTATCGCGGTACTTCTTGATCCACGTCTCAAAGCTCTTCCCCGCCGCCGTGTCCTTCCCAGAAAACACCAGCCGGGCAATCTCCCCGTACCGCACATCCGCCGTCGCCGCC
>JBBRUM010000273.1:0-5420 GCA_038247815.1 Tepidisphaerales bacterium
CCTACCCCACCCGCCACTCATCCCCAGCCAACACTTCACCCACCCCATAGCTCCATAGCTCCATAGCTCCATAGCTCCATAGCTCCATAGCTCCGCTACCCTCGACTGCGCTAGACCACTGTCCGCTGTCAAGTTCGTTCTTCTTGCCCGGCAGTTCCGGAAGACAAGCTCGTCCTCCGACGCCAAAAACTCGCGCCGACCTCTCTCATTTCGGCGCGCGCCAACCCGAGGGTTCAGACAAACAGAAACCAACGCCCGTCGCACTTCACCCAGCGCGGATTCGCCAGCGGGACACCATCCCGCACCTTCAGTATGTTCACAACTCTCCTATCACACTCAACTTGCGCCAATTTGGCCCCCTCGGCCCCGCCGTCCCACAGGCGTGCTCACCAATATCAACGCACCTCACATTACCGGGCGGCTATTCTACCCGAAGTACGACAAAGATCACTTTAAATTCTACGTAACCGCGCGCCCAACGGATCCAGGCGCAACTCGGTACCAACTCATTCCTCAGGCAACGTCAACTACCGACCCACGCCCACCGTATTCCGACGTGTAATCAGGCTCACAACCAGCGCGACGAGCGCCACCGCCGCCACCACCCCAGTCATTCGGATCAGCAAGTCAAAACCCCACTCACCCAACGCCGTCCCAGTCGACGATCTCTCCATCTTGCGATACAACGACGCCGACGCCAGAACTGTAATGAAGACCACCGTCGTCACCAAAGTTCTCAACCACTCCCGGCTAGTGCCCCGCATCGCCCATCGTACCGCCGCCGCCAACACTCCCGCCACCGTAGCCGCAAGAAACAGGGGCAACGACGTATGAGACAACATCAGTGCCGCAGCATACAGCACCCCAAAAAGCGTAAGCTGACCCCGGTCAAAGCGCGTGAGGCTGGCGACGACAAGGGCACCGGCTGCGGCCCGAAGGGCAAGAAGTTGCCAACACGCATTGGGAAGACTTAGCGCACTACCGATGGCTGCGATCCCTTTTCCCATGAGTACGAGAGTGATGACAGCCGAGAGTGTCCATGCCGTTTCAACAGCGATGGAGCGAACCGAAGACGATCGTGCAGGGAGAGGAAGTGCGGCGGAGGTCATGGTGGATTTACCTTTAGTTGCGGGCGTGGTTCAGAAGTCAAAATCTTGGCGCGTGGCAGTCGAGGTCCAAAGACGCATGTCGGTCAACTCCATCGGCGAAAGCGAGTCGACGTGGCCGTCCAGGAAGGCTGTGGGGATCCGGGCGGACTTGCCCGAGCGTGTGTAGGGGACGCCCAGGGTCCGGGCGGGAGTGGCTGGGAGTTGTACGATCACTTTGCCTTGTGCTGCCGTCCAATAAACACCGGAGGCGCGGTCGGCTCGGGGGGGGAAAACGTAGTGGAATCCGGACAGGTCATCTGCATCGATGGGCCGGGACCCGCGCTGGATGGCGGTTTCGACAAAGACGATTTGCCGCGAGGCGTTGCCAACGTCGGTGAGCTTGCGGGCGACGTGGTCGGCGGTGGAGGGGGTTCCGTCGGGGTTGAAGCCCTGGAAGAAGTCGACCGAGGCGGCCGTGGAGCGTGCGTGGCCGCCGAGGAAGACGGTGTTGAGCCCGAAGACGGGATACAGAGCGGCCGCGTAGGCCTTGGACTCGGCTGCCGTGGCGGAGTCGGAGCGTTGCGGCAGGCCGGCGGGGGTCAGCGTCGGGCGGAGAATGGAGAAGACGGACGTGCGCGAGTTACCGGCGGACTCGGCAAGTCGCCACGACCACATCCGGGCCGTACGACCGGTGAACGTGTGCAGCGAGAACGGGTCGGAGACGCTGGGCACCTGCCCGCGGACGGTGTTTGGCAGAAACCCGGGCAGCAGCGCGCCGCGGTTGTTCTGCGCGTAGAGCACATACATCGAAGTGATCTCGCGGAGCTGCGCCGTGGTGGCAACGTTCCGCGCAGCCGAGCGCGCCTTCGACAACGCCGGAATCGTGATCGAAAGCAGCACCGCGATGACGCCAATCACAACCAGCAACTCGACAAGGGTGAACGCCCGCCGCTGCGGACCCGCCAATGGACATGCAGAACGAGAAGTGAGGAATTGGCGATCTGCGTTAATGGGGTTGGAAGGCATGGGTCTTCTCCAGATTGTCTCTTCTTCGTGTTTCTTCGTGTACATCGTGGGCCACCATGCTCTGCAGAACCTCAACGAGGTCAGAAGGCACGGCGGTGGCGATGGGTTCGCTGTGTGTGGGTGTGGGCAGGTCTAAGACCAGCCAGCTTCGACAGGTGGCGGGGAGCGTGCTCGGGTCAATCTTCAGTGCCGGCAGGATCCGGTATGGGCGGAGTGCGAGGAGGGTGAGGGGTTTCTCCGGCTTGTAACTGACGCGGACGCCGAGCTGCGCGGGGTCGTAGGTGTGGAACGGCGCGAGAGGCGAGAGGTCGGTGCAAGACGGCACTTCGACCGCCAACAGCAGGTCGCAGAGAACGTGAACCAGAAGCGGGCTGGGTAGCGGAGGCGGTGTGCTGTGGTGCTGGTGGAACAGCGTGGGGAGTAGAACGAATCGCTCGTGATCGGCGGAAAACCCAGCCGAACCCTCGGAGATTCCACCCTTGCGAATCAGCAGCGTCTGCCGACCCGCCAGCACGGCGTCGACGGTGGAAGACCATTCTCGTAGGGAAGGAAGCGGCATGGGAGAGGGGGGGGGAATGTTAGATGTCAAATGTCAGATGTCAGATGCGGGAAAAGGGGACGATGGTCTGGTTGTTTTGGACTTTTTGGATTATCAACTGCAACCTTCTTCGGATTTCAGATTTCGAGCTTCGGACTTCTTTCTCACACCACGCCAAGTGCAGCCGGGTTTTCCGGCACATACGGGGCTGGTGCCGTCTTCTTTGTCAGGGGTTCGGTTCGGGGGTCGGTTCGGAGAAGGGTGAGGATGCCCGGCTGGCCGAGGTGGCGGAGGTGGGCGCCGAGGTCACCCGATCCGTTCTTGTTGGCGAGGTAGTGCTCGAACAGCACCGCGCACACCGTCGACACCGACGCCCGGGGCACTTGCCGCAGGTACAGCTTGTCGTTCTCCGCCAGCGGAATCCCCTGCCAGCGGCCGTCTTCCGACCCGCCGACCTTTAACATGTACATGTCCGGCCCCTGGCCCACCCAACCCAGAGACTTCGTTCCCGGGCGGAAACATTGCCGCTCGCAGCCGGTGATCCCGATCGACTCGGAAAGGTCGCCGAAACCCATGGCTTCGAGCTCGTCGATCAGCTCCGGCTCGAACTGCTCGGAATCCGAATACGACAACCGGCACGTCGGCAAGCCGACGCAGGCGCCGGACAGGAGGCGGAGCTTTGAATACGCCTTTCCGTTCCGCTGGCCGTAGGAGAACTGGCTGAACCGGGCTTGGAAGTCTTCCTTGGCGGCGGGGTCGATGTTGGTAAACAGCAGGTCTTGGTTGGGGGTGATCAGCAGATCGGTGTCAAAGGTTTCCACCAAGTGGCGAACCAGCGACCGGGTGCGCTCATGATTACCGGGGGTGGACCCGCCGCCAGCACGGGCGGCTGCGGCGTGGGACTCAGCCGAGCGGTCGATGAGTCGACCGCACTCTACGTACATGCCATACGCCAACTTGCCGTTGTCTTCCTGCGTCGACCAGCCATGGTGCATCTGACGCGGGCCGGGATCGAAGTGCGGCAGCGGCTGCTCGAACGTCGCGCCGGCCGCCCGCAACTGCTCCTGATACCACGGAATGCCCTGCGAGTTCACCACATACTTGAGACGGGCCCAGTGCCTGTTTTTCCGATCGCCCCAGTGCTGGTGCACCTTGACGATCGAATCCAGCCCCTTGGTGAGGTTCTCCGGCGCAAACACCCCCACCGGCAAGGCCAGCATCGACGCCGAAGTTTTGCCGTTCCGCTCGCCCTGCCCGCCGCCGATGTACACCTGAAACGCCACCACCCGGTCATTCTCCACGACCGGGGCGATGCCCATGTCGTTCGTGCGGAGCTCGACGCAGTTGTCGTACTCGATCGCGCCGGTGAGCGGGTTGCGGTGAACGGCTGAGAAGGCGATCTTGAATTTTCGGTTGAGCAGTTGCGGGCCGTACTCGAACTTTTCGCCGCGGGGCTCGGAGATCTTCGTGCCGTCGAACCGGGCGAGGGAGGTGTCGACCTCAAAGATCTTAATGTGCGCCTCGCAGGGAAGCTCGAAAAACTTGCCGTACTTCTGGGCGGCTGCGTGGGCGTTGTACAGCGTGGAATGCACGGAGAGCGGGCAGCCCATGATGTTCCGCGTGTTGTCCCCGCAGCCGTTAAGGGCGAGGAACCCCGTCTTGGCGATGTCGCGCACGAGGGGGATGAGGTCTTTCTTCTTCACCCAGTGGTACTGAATATTCTGCCGGGTGGTGAGGCGGATGGATTTCCCGCCGCCGGCTTCGGAAGTGCCAGCCGGCGTGGTGTACTTCTCCGCGAGCTCATCGATCACCCGCCACCCCGCCCGGTTAAACGGCCCGCCGCCGGCGACGGAGATGCGGACCATGTACATCCAGTCCTTCTCCTTCCCGGTTTTGGCGCGGTCATACTCGAGGTAAATACCATGCGATTTGGCGAGCTGTTCGGTATGCTCCTGAACGTCGTCGACCCCGAGGTCGCGGAAGCTGCCGACGAGGTCGCCCAGCGGACCCTCAGCCGTGACAGAGGCGAGCTTGGTCTTCTCGACCTCGTTAAAGTCCTCGGGGCGCGTATTGAGCAGCGGTTCGGGGCGTTCGGTTCGCATAGTGGGGACTGAAGATTAGAGGGGGGCGGAGGGTAAATGCAAGAAAAAAGATCGGAGTTGTAGGATTTCAACTTGTTTATTACCTGTGATCGGTCATAACTTCTGTCCCCAGCGGGGGTTTAGGCAATGGTTTTCACTATGGCTACGTCTCTCCCAGCACACCTCAAACGTCTTGAAGACGAAGCCATCCACGTCATGCGGGAGGTCGTCGCCGAGTGCGAAAAGCCGGTGTTGCTCTTCTCCATAGGCAAGGACTCGGCGTGCATGCTCCATGTCGCCCGGAAGGCGTTTCGGCCGGGCAAGCTTCCGTTTCCGCTGATGCACGTCGACACGACGTTCAAGTTTCCCGAGATGTACGCGTACCGCGACCGGCTGGCCGCTGAGCTGGGGGCGGAACTGATCGTGTACAAAAACGAGGAGGCATTCGAAAAATTCGGCACGGACATGAAGGACTGGACCTGCAGCCAGTGCGCCGAGCACCTCAAAACCCGGGCACTCGTCCAAGCCCTTAAGCTCCACGGCTTTGACGCCGCCTTCGGCGGAGCCCGCCGCGACGAGGAGCGAAGTCGCGCCAAAGAACGCGTTCTGAGCTTCCGCGACCGCAACCAAGTCTGGGACCCCAAGAACCAGCGCCCCGAACTCTGGCGCCTCTTCAACACCGCCCAC
>JBBRUM010000274.1:0-5405 GCA_038247815.1 Tepidisphaerales bacterium
GACGACGACGTGACTTGCCTCACCAACACGATCGAAGCGCCGCGATTTCGCAATGAGGAGCTTGTCGGGACAGGTATCGATGTCGTCGAGTTCGACTGGTTCGATAGTGCGTCTCGGAAGAAGGTCGGGTCCGACCTGATCCGGGGCAGAAACGTGGTGGCTGACGCCGACATCTGGGGTTTGGGTCTGGCCCACCTGCCAGCCGACGTCGAAAAGCTGCGTTGGCAGCTAACCCCCGAAGAGATCTTGCGTTACCGCGAAGGCGGCCGCCGCGCCGCCCAGGCCGTCGAAGCGACCTGCCGCGAAATCCGCCCCGGAATGACCGAACACGAGATCGCCGGCATGATGACCCACCACGTCCACCAGCGCGGACTCAACCCGGTCGTGACCTTGGTTGCATCGGACGAGCGTGTACGGGATTACAGACACCCCATCCCCTGGGACCGCAAGGTTCAGAGTTACGCCATGCTGGTTAACTGCTCGGAGTTCGGCGGACTCATCAGCAACTTGACGCGATTCGTCCACTTCGGAAAAGTCGACGTGGAACTCGCGCGAAACCATCAATGCGTCTGCGAGGTCGACGCAGCCGTCAACCTCGCCACCCAGCCCGGGCGAACCCTCGGGGACTTGTTTGGGGTGCTCCAAAAGGCCTACTCCGACGAGGGATTCCCCGACCAATGGCGACTGCACCACCAAGGCGGCAGTACGGGATACGCGGGGCGTGATGTGTTCGCCGTTCCGGGGGATACGACGCAAGTATTGGATTGTCAGGCTTTTGCATGGAACCCGAGCATTACGGGTACGAAGAGTGAGGACACGGTGCTTGTGGCGGGGGGTGGGGTGGAGGTGCTGACGCCGATGACGGCTGACTGGCCGAGGGTGAAGACGCGGGTGGGAATGGACCGTGCGGGGATGTGGGAAGGATGATTTGGTGTTGTGGGGGGGTGGGGGTGGTGGGTAGAGTTTGCGGTTGGGAGCTCTCGGTGTCCCTCAATTTGGAGTGTTGCGCATGATTGGTCGAATGATACCTCTGGCGGCGATGGTGCTGGGCGTGGTGGCGGGTGCGACGTCGTGGGGGAGGGCGCAGGCGAGCAACGACATCGTGATCGGGCATTACGGGTCGCTGACGGGAACGACGGCGACGTTCGGGATCTCGGCTGACGAGGGGATTAGGCTGGCGGTGGACGAGATCAACAAGAAGGGCGGGGTGCTGGGGCGGAAGATTCGACTGGTGACGGAGGACACTCAGAGCAAGCCTGAAGAGGCGGTCAACGCGGTTCAGAAGCTGATCAACCAGGACAAGGTTGTGGCGTTGCTGGGTGAGATTGCGTCGAGTCGGAGTTTGGCGGCTGCACCGATTGCGCAGAGGGCGAAGATTCCGATGTTGTCGCCTGCGAGCACGAATCCGAAGGTGACGAAGGTGGGGAACTACATTTTTCGGGCGTGCTTCATCGACCCGTTCCAGGGTCCGGTGATGGCGGACTTTGCGATGAAGTCGGAGAAGGGTCCGAAGGCGAAGAAAATCGCGGTGTTTTACGACGTGAAGAACGACTATTCGATTGGGTTGCGTGAGGTGTTCATTGAGCGTGTGAAGGCCAACGGTGGAGAGATTGTGGCGGACGAGTCGTTTGGCGAGGGCGACGTCGATTTCCGGGCGCAGTTGAACAAGATCAAGGGCACCAACCCCGAAGCCATTTGGATTCCGGGGTATTACAGCGAGGTTGCGCTGATCGCGCGGCAGGCGCGTGAGCTGGGGATCACGGTTCCGCTGTTGGGCGGCGACGGGTGGGACGACAAGAACCTGGCGAAGATTTCGGGTGGCGGGATCAACAACTGCTATTTCTCGAACCACTACTCGGCGCAGGACCCGTCGCCGGCGGTGCAGAACTTTATTTCGACGTACAAGGAGAAGTACGACGGGAAGTTGCCGGACGCGATGGCGATTTTAGGATACGACTCGATGTTGCTCATGGCCGACGCGATAGCTCGGGCGGGGTCGACGGAAGGCCCGGCGATCCGGGCGGCGTTGGCGAAGACCGAGGGATTCGCGGGGGCGGCAGGGAAGATCACGATTGACAAAGACCGCAACGCCCAGAAGCCGCTGGTGATTTTGAAGGTGGTCGCGACGCGCAATGGCGACAGCTTCGACCAGAACTTTGAGTACGTGGAGACGATCAATCCCTAGGCGAAAAAAAGGGTGAATCGAACGCCGGCCCCCGCGAAGAAACGCGGGGGCCGGTGTATTGTGGCGGGACCACATCGCGCCGATTGTTTTAGGATTGATTTCGCCACATGCCGGATTGGCTGCAGAACCTCATTCAGACGTTGATCCTGGGCCTGTCGATCGGGGCGATTTATGCGCTGATCGCGGTGGGGTACACGATGGTGTATGGGGTGTTGCGGCTGATTAATTTTGCCCACGGCGACGTGTACATGGTGGGTGCGATGACGGCGTATTTCGTGGGTACGGCGGGGTTTACGGTGCTGTCGTGGCCGTGGTGGGGGTCGCCGCTGCTGTGGGCTCCGGTGTTCGGGGCGGTGTTTTTGGCGGTGTTTTATGGCGGGGGGAAGGGTTGGGCGCTGGAGGCGGTGCGGGCGTTTTTCGTCGCGGCGGCGGCGCTGGTGTTCGGCGGGCTGATTTCGCTGTGGATCGGGAGCATGGACAAGCCGGGGTGGGCGGGGGTTGGGCTGGCGCTGGTGGCGGCGATGGTGGTTTGCGGGGCGCTGGGGATGCTCATTGAGCTTTTGGCGTACAGGCCGCTGAGGTCGTCGCCACGGATCAACTCGCTGATTACAGCCATCGGCGTTTCGATGCTGCTGATGTACGGGGGGCAGGCGGTGTTCGGGGCGACGCCGAAGGCGTTTCCCGCGCCGGTGATGGACAACCCGTTTTTGTTCCAAGTCGGGGGAATCTCGCTGGGCAAGATCGACGCGATGATCATCGGGGTGACGCTGGTGCTGATGCTGGTGCTGCGGCACATCGTGCTGCACACGCGAACGGGGCTGGCGCTGCGGGCGGTGAGTCACCGGTTTGACACGGCGTCGCTGATGGGGATTCACATTGATCGGATCGTGAGTTTGACGTTCGTGCTGGGGAGTGTATTGGCGGCTGCGGCGGGGGTGCTGATTGCGTGCAAGTTTCCGTCGGTGAATCCGCTGATGGGGCTGATGATGGGGCTCAAGGCGTTCGTCGCCGCGGTGCTGGGGGGGATCGGGAACATCGCGGGGGCGGTGCTCGGGGCGGTGCTGCTGGGGCTCATCGAGGTGATGGTCAATACGTACGTGCCGGGCGGGTCGCAGTGGAAGGACGGGGTGGCGTTTGCGATCCTGATTGCGGTGCTGCTGATCAAGCCGTCGGGTCTGTTGGGCGGGAAAGCAATAGAGAAGGTATAGCGGTATGTCGGTAGCGGGCGGACAACTTCCGTTGGAGACGCCGGTGCGGCGGCACTTGTCCGCGCCGCTGGTGGCGAACTGGTGGGTGCCGCTGGCGGTGGTATTGGTGGTGGCGCTGGCGCCGTGGGTCGAGGGCGGGCGGGGCTTGCTGGGCATGGGCGGGTGGGACAAGTTTTGGGCGCAGATCGCGATTGTGGTAGGGATCAACCTCACGCTGGCGATGTCGCTGCAACTGATTAACGGGATCGCGGGGCAGTTTTCGCTGGGGCACGCGGGTTTCATGGCGGTGGGGGCGTACATCGGTGGGTACGCGGTGACGACGCACGGGGGGAAGCTCGGCGCCGAGGATGAGATGGTGGCGTGGGTGCATCCCGGCGGGGTGTTGTTGTATGTGGTGGCGCTGGGGGTGGTGACGGTGGCGACGGCGGGGGTGGTGTTCGGGCTGTACAAGTTGGTGGGGTTGTTGGGGCGGGTACACAAGCGCGGGCCGGCGGTGGTGTTTGGGGTGCTGCTGGCGTGGTTGGTGGTGGACATCGTGACGAAGGGGAAGTCGGCCGGGAGCAACCCACTGGGGGCGATCGCGGCGCTGGGGTGGGGGTCGGCGGCGGTGACGGGGAGCTTTGATTGGATCATGCTGCGCGGAGCGGGCGCGGCGGAGTGGGTGTCGGGGGTGACCCCGGCGGGGTACCGCCAGCCGGCGTGCCTGGTGGTGTCGCTTCTGGGCGGGGGCGTGATGGCGGCGATGGCGGGGCTGGTGGTGGGGCTGCCGACGCTGAGACTGCGGGGAGACTATCTGGCGATTGCGACGCTGGGGGTGTCTGAGCTGATTCGGACGACGATCACCAACTCCGGGCCGCTGGGCCGTGCGACGGGGCTTTCGGTTCCGACGTACTCGGTGGACGCGGAGGCGGGAGTGTCGGCGGTGTATTTCTTCCCGTGGGTGTACGGGGTGGCGATTCTGACGATCCTGGTGGTGTGGCGGATCCAGCACTCGCCGAAGGGGCGGGCGCTGCAGTGCCTCCGCGAGGACGAGATCGCAGCCGGCGCGGTGGGCATCGACGTCACGGCGCACAAGGTGCTGGCGTTCGTCATCGGCGCGGGGCTGGCGGGGATGGGCGGGGCGCTCTTTGCCCATTACATCGGGTACATCAACCCGAAGCAGTTTGACCTGACGAAGTCGATCGAGCTGGTGGTGATGGTGACGCTGGGCGGGCTGGGAAGCGTGCCGGGAACGATCGTGGCGACGGTGCTGCTGTCGCTGTTTCAGCCGGCGCTGCAGACTGCCAACCAGTGGATGCCGGCGTGGGCACCCGGCTGGGCGACGTCTGGGGCGGAGCTGCTGAACAAGTATCGGTTGGTGATTTACTCGCTGCTGCTGATTGTGGCGATACTTGTGCGGTCGCGTGGCTGGCTGAGCTTCGGGCGGGGGAAGAAGGCGTAGGCTTGGCAAACCACATGGCGTTACTGGAGATCAGGAACATCTCGATGCAGTTCGGCGGGCTTAAGGCGCTCTCGGACTTCAGTTTCGCCATCGACCAGGGGGAGCTTGTCGGGCTCATCGGGCCCAACGGGGCGGGGAAGTCCACCGCGTTTAACGCCGTGACCGGCGTGTACAAGCCGACGAAGGGCCAGACAGAACTGGCTGGGCGGAGGATCGACGGCCTCTCGACCGTGCAGATCAACCACGCCGGGATCGCGCGGACATTTCAGAACATCCGCCTTTTCACGCAACTTACGGTGCTGGACAACGTGCTGATCGGGTTTAACCAGTCGGGAACGCACGGGCTGCTGGGGGCGATTGTGCGGTCGCCGAAGTTTGCGCGGGAGCGGGAGAAGTTCAAGGGCGAGGCGATGGCGCTGCTAAAGACGCTGAAGTTGGACCAGTTCGCGGCGTGGCAGGCGAGTTCGCTGCCGTATGGCGATCAGCGGCGGCTGGAGATCGCTCGGGCGCTGGCGACGGGGCCGAAGATTTTGTGCCTGGACGAACCGGCTGCGGGGATGAATCCGCAGGA
>JBBRUM010000275.1:0-5363 GCA_038247815.1 Tepidisphaerales bacterium
ACTCGCCGCCGCCAACCTCGGCGCCTCGAAGTTCCGCGTGCTCCGCAAAATCACCCTCCCCCTGATCGTCGCCAACCTCATCGCCGGCGCGTTGCTCGCATTCGCCTTCGCAATGCTCGAAGTCTCCGACTCACTCCTGCTTGCCCAGCAAGCCGAGTACTACCCCATCACCAAAGCCATCTGGGAACTCTTCCAACGCCTCGGCGACGGCCCCTACATCGCCAGCGCCCTGGGCGTCTGGGCCATGGTTTTGCTGGCCCTGACCATCCTCGGAGCCAACCAGATTCTCGGTAAGAAAATGGGCGCAATCTTCCGGGCGTGAGCGGCTATTTCCGTCGCAACACAAGCATGAGCGATGTCCCCGGCCAACGGCGCGGGAGTAGGGCGGTTTCGACGCCGAACCACGCTGCAATCAGGCGATGCAGGGCCACCGCGGCCCCGGACGGTGGCGCAATGGAAACTCCGCGCTTCCGCCCCAGCCACTTCAAGGCCAGTGCCGGCGGATAGAGCAGGCGAAACAAATAGCCCCTCCGGATGACCTCGAAGCGTCCCGCGTCAAAGAGTGACGCGGAAGTGGGAATGTCGTACCGGTGGAAGTGCCCGTAATGCTCGTCGTAGTTGGACCAAATCTCCCGCCGTGCCGGCACGGTGATCACCACTGTTGGCGCATTGGGAAAGTGGGTACAGATCGAGTCGAGAAACGAAGCCGGTTCGGGCAGGTGCTCCAGTACGTCGAGCAGAAGGAGTACGCCCGCACGTTCGCGGACGTCCGCGGGCAGTTCGGCTGCGTCGACGCCGTGGCGGAGGAACGGCGCAATCGCCGTGGAAATGGGTTTGGCGTGGCCGAGGTCGCAGCCCAATACCTCGATGCCCGCTGCGCGAAGGTGGTCGAGCGTGATGCCCCTTCCACAGCCGATGTCGACGACCAGTCGCCGCGTCTCGCCCTCCAGCGCACGCTGAACGGCACCGAGAACGACACGGTTTCGCGCGAGCGTCCAGTAGTGTCGCTCGATGCCGTCGGGGTAGGGCTCGGTGAACTGCCGCTCGGTGAACTCGGTTTGAACTGCGGGGGGGGGCATGTGGGAATCCAGTGAATTGGCCTTCGTTCACGGCGCCGGGACGGGGCCGGCGAACAGGGTGAATTGTTGGGTGTCGGAGTCGAAGGTCCAGAACGTCAGCGGCGTGCCCCGGGGCACTTGCGGCGTCTCAAAAGGCAGGTGAAACCCCGAACCGATTGTATACGACCGGCCGAGGAGTTTTGGAACATCCGGCCGCGCGCGGAACGTGTCGTGCGACGAAGACAGCAGCCGGTACCGGCCGTCTGGCTCGAGCGCGGCGACGGCGACGATGTCGGCGTGCCTGCCCGGGCGGCCGGGGGCGACAGCCCACCCTAGGACGTTGATCCTCACCCCGTCCCGCCAGATCTGGTCGACCGCGCCCAGCCGACCGTCAGGCTTGGCCGTCTGGGCCGGGAGGAACGGGTCCTTCACCAGCGGAAACCGAAGCAGCCCCCGCTCGGCCAGCATGGGCAAAAGTCGCGCCGGGGTTTCGATGCGCTCGAGTAGCGCGTATTTCACGAGGATCGGATTGGGCGCAACAACAATGAGCATCGCGACAGCCCTCGACTGTCTCCTCCCCTCGCCCCACTGCAAAACTGCCATCGGCAGGTTCACCACTGTCGCCAGCCCCAGCAGCGACAACACCACCGCGGCGACCACGGCAACCACCCTGTTGGACCACTCACGCGACCCCCGCCACGACGCCACCGCCAAATACGCGAGTGGAAACAGGGAGATGAACAGCGGAAGTCCGTGCGTGGGATACCGCTCGGACACCGCGAGGTAGCTGTCCTCCCTCGCACGGCCGACGGCTACAGCCAACGCGCTCATCAGCGAATACGCCGGGAGCATCATCCAGGGAACGGCCCGCAGGAGCACATCCGGCGTCCTCCGGACGACGCCGCCGGCGACGATCACAATTCCCAGCGCCACCACCGCGGCGATTCCCGCGATGCCCACCGCACGGGTTGCTCCCAGCGAGCCCCGGAGGTCGGCAAAGACGCGGGGTCCGTTGCCGATGAAAATCGCCGCGTCGCCCGCCACTTTCCACGGGTCGTCGATTCCGCCCGCCCGCGTCTGTCCGGCGAACTGGTAACCATGAAAGTAGTAGGCCACCCCCACCGCCATCAGGGCGGCCCAGCCCGCCACCAGGACTGCGCGCTCGCGCCGGCGGCCCGCCCCCGCCGCCGCCAGCACCGGGAACATCAGCCCCCACACCGCCAGCCCATTGGCAAAAGAGTAAGACGCCACGACCGCCCCCGTCGCCGCCACCCCCAGCTTCCAAACGGCACCCCACGCACGTCCCGCCGCCCAGATGCCCAACATCAGTCCCCACATCGGCATGAACACGCACCACGACACCCCGAACAGAAAGTTCGCGTATTGGGCAATCGCGAACGACAACGCAGACGCGTAAAACCCGAAGGCAACGCCGAACCCTCCCGGCATGTCCCGCTTACCGGTTGCACGCAGCAACACGACAGTGCCCAAGACGAACAGCCACCCGGTCAAGAGTTCCAGTCGCTGGTCCCAGCCGACAAAACGCGCGTTAAGCCAGTACAGCAGCTTGGGAAAGAACATCCGACTGTCGTTCCACTGCCCCATCAGCTCCGACCAAAGGGGATAACCTCGGTCATGCCAAACGATGATCGTCTGGGCGATGGTGAAGTGGTCCCAAAACGGCACCGCCACGCCATATCGGATGATTAGTGTCAGAATCGCCAATGCCGGTAGCACCCACGCCCAGTCGAGGATCGCCAACGATGGTGAGTTTCTCAGTTCCGGCGTGGCGGGTGCGTGGATTTCAACGCCGGGAACTTGCTCTTTCGGTGCGACCTCGTCAGTGGGCATCACTTTTTCGTCCCCCAGATCACGATGTTCCACGCCCACCACTTGATCCCGGGCAGGCGGGTGAGCACCGCGTCGAGGGCTCGCAGTGGTTGCCACCACCACAGCGAGCCGTTGGTTTCGGTGAAGATGCGTTTCCAGTAACGATCGGCGTTGGGGTGCACGCGGTCGATAAGGTAGTACTTGAGGAACAGCGCGAGCGTGGCGATCCAGAACTCGCGGTGGCCGACGTCGGAGAAGTACTTGCGGATGAGGGTCAGGTCGCCGGTGGTGAGGGGGGCTTCGTCTTCCGTGCGGACTTCGGTGGCCATCCGGCGGTAAACGTTGATGACGGGGTTGTAGGCGACGGGGTCGATGGAGAAGAACATGCCGCCGGGCTTGAGGGCTTTGCGAACGAGTTCGAGCAGTGCCGCCCGGTCGGTCACATGGTGGATGGTGTTGGCGATGTAGACGAAGTCGAAAGTGCCGTCGGGTACGTTGAGCGACTCGGCGGCTGACACAACCCCGGTCACCTTCGTTCCGAAGCGTTCGGCGAGCTTCTCCGCCGTCGCCACCATGCCCGGCGAGAGGTCCGTCGCCGTCACCTTCGCGCCGCGGAGGGCGAAGTACACCGACGATTCGCCAAGCCCGCAGCCGATGTCCAGCAGCGTCTTGCCGCTCAAATCCCCCATCTTCGCCAGGATGAACCGGTTCTCGAACGCGGTGGGCGCCTCGAACGCCTCGCGCACGTGGATGGCCCCGAGGTCCGTCTGCTCCGCCCACTTGTCGTGGAACTCGGTTTCGCTGCGAAGAACGTCCTGTGCGTCGTGCACGGCCATGGAATCCCGCGGTAAATGAAGCTCCAAACGCGACCGCCCCGGCGAACGTCGCCCAAGCCCCCAGCCTACGCCAACCCCGCCCCGACCTCAACGCTTCATACTGCCCCGAGTTTGACCCGCCCACCGCGACCGGGGTAACCTTACCCCCCACGCTCCGCCCTCCAGCCACGACATTTCTCATCATGAGTTGCTCACCGGTTCCACAGCTTTCGGTCGTCGCCCCGTGCTACAACGAGTCGGCTGGGCTGCCGGAGTTCCACAGGCGTGTAACCGCAGTCTGCGCGGGCACTGGTTTGGACTATGAGATCGTGCTGATCAATGACGGTTCGCGCGACGGCACGTGGGACGTGCTGCGGTCGCTGGCGGCCAGCGACCCGAGGCTTGTCGTCGTCGACCTCTCCCGCAACCACGGCCACCAGCTCGCACTCTCCGCCGGGCTGACCGTCTGCCGCGGCGAGCGCATCCTCATCATTGACGCCGACCTGCAGGACCCGCCCGAGCTCCTCCCCGACATGATCCAACTCATGGACGCCGGAGCCGACGTCGTTTACGGCCAGCGACGCCACCGCGCCGGCGAGGGATTCTTCAAGCTCAAAACCGCCGCCGTTTTCTATCGCCTCATCAACGCCCTCACCGAACGCCCCATCCCGGTTGACACCGGCGACTTTCGCCTCATCTCCCGCCGCGCTCTCGACGTGCTCATCTCCATGCCCGAACGCCACAGGTTCATTCGGGGCATGGTCTCCTGGATCGGGTTCAGGCAGGTCGCCCTGATGTACGACCGCGACGCCCGATTCGCCGGGGAGACCAACTACCCGTTCCGCAAAATGTTCCGCCTCGCACTCGATGCGGTCACGGCATTTTCCATCAAGCCGCTGCAGATCGCGACTTGGATCGGGCTGTTCACCGGGTTCGTCGCGGTCGTGATTCTGATCTACGCGGTGTACGGATTTTTCTTCCTCCAAGCCGTTCCGGGCTGGACGAGTGTGGTCGTTGCGGTGTCGCTGTTGTCATCGGTGCAGCTGTTCGTGTTGGGGATTTTGGGCGAGTACATCGGCAGGTTGTACGAGCAGTCGAAGGGCCGGCCGCTGTTTATCATTCGCGACGTGGTGCGTTCCCCGGTTTGGCGTGAGGCGCCGCTGACGACACCGGTGGTGACGATTTCGCCGGGGTTCCAGAAGTCCCCCCCTGTAGCGACCGCGATTAAAATTTAGCCCCCGCGAGCGGCGTGAAACTCCCCCCGAGTGGGGGGTTTCCCGGCGATTTGTCGACTTGTTCGCAATTTGAGGCATGCGGTCGAACATTTGCCTTGCTTCCGCCTTGGCCCGAACGGATGATCTGGTCTAGTCAAAGGGCGTTTAGTTTGCGCACCAGCCGGGAGGCCCCCATGTCCGACAAATCGCAGGCATCGCCCGTTCCCCCCGCTACCGGTTCGCCGGATTCCCCGGCTGGCCCTGCGGTCAAGACCGAGACCAAACCCAAGACCCGCAGCCGCTCGAAGACCAAGAAGCTCCCGCCGTACAACGTGATTCTCCTTAACGACGACGACCATAGCTATGAGTATGTGATCACGATGCTGGGCGAGATTTTCGCGCATCCCCCGGAGTTGGGCTATCAGATGGCCAAGGCCGTGGACAAA
>JBBRUM010000276.1:0-5339 GCA_038247815.1 Tepidisphaerales bacterium
CCACCCGCGCCATGGGCCTGCCGGACGTGCCCCCGGCGGCGGAATTTTCCACACTCGTCAAAGAGTGCCTCACCGAACTCTTACCTTTCTGAGGGTGGGTCCAAACCGGCCACACAACAATCAAACCGTACGCAGAGTTCCCCGCAAAGCCCCGCCATCACTCGGGTTGAATAATCGACCGCGGATGTACCCACAAAACGTCCTCCGCCGCGATCGAAGTCACCCCTCCCCCGTTCGGTCCCGCTCCCACCGGCAGCACCCGAACCGAGTACCTCCGCGTGAAGATAGACGGCACCGCCTCAAACCCATAGGCCGAGTACCCCATCCCGACAAACAGCCCCGCGAGTTCCTCCCTGCTCGATCCGGCGCGCCGAAGATGCCCCTCCGCAAACTCCGTCACCACCACCGGATAGTCTCGCTCGATCATCCCCCGAATACCCCTCACCGCGTATGTCTCGAACCCCTCCACGTCGATCTTCACGAACCTAACCGGCGTAGCGTCACCCAGCAGCACCGAGTCGCCCCGCACCACCGGGACCGACACGACTCTCTCCGCGACTTCCCCCGAACCCGGATCCAACCTTGCCAGCGTCGCCGTTCCCGTGTGCCCCTTGAACACTGAAAGCTCGAACGACGCCTCGGTGTCCGAGAGTCCCATCGGGTGTAACCGCAGGTTGGCGATCCGATTCTTTTCCACAGCGCTGCGAATCCTCCCCACGCACACCGGGTTCGGCTCGAAGCTGTCCACCGTCCCCCCATTCCCGACGAGTCTAGACGCCAGCAGCGAAATGTGCCCAATGTTCGCCCCCACATCGACAAACCTCGCCCCCTCCGCAAGGTATTGCCTCATGAGTAGTTGCAGCGGCAAGTCGTAAAACCGCCCGATAAAATAGCTGTGCCGGTCCGACCAGTTGCCCAGATCCAGATCCATCGCGTATCCGTGCCACTTCCCCCGCAGCACCCTCGGGAACGGGCCCGGCCAAGAGTCCTGCAACCCCAACGCCCCAAACAACTTCCCCCATCCCGGAAGCTCGCTGCGAAAGTACCAACGCATCCCTAGCGCCACACGCTGCCTGAACGAAAGTGCCCCGCTCGCTGATGTCATCCCCAAAACGCTAACCGAGTTGTCTAGCACCTCAAAGCACTTTCTTCACACCCTTTACATTGGAGGTCCACCCCGCCCCCCCTCAGCCCTCAGCCGGAAACGGGTTTCTCTCCCTGAACAGGTCCTGGTGCCAGTACGGATACGCCTTTCCCACCTTGCTCGCCGCGTCCAGCTTCGCAACCTGCTCCCTGTTCAGCTTCCATCCCACCGCGCCGAGGTTCGACCTCAGTTGCTCCTCGTTCCGGGCGCCGATCACCACCGTCGACACCGTCGGCCGCTGCAATAGCCAGTTCAGCGCCACCTGCGGCACGCTCCTCCGTACCTCCCGACCCACTTCCTCCAGCGCATCCACCACCGCAAACACGTACTCATCCGACACCTGCGGCCCCGCCTCCACCACACTCTTATTCCTTAGCCGGCTTACCTCCGGCACCGGCGCTCCCCTCCTTATCTTCCCCGTCAGTCTCCCCCACCCCAGCGGACTCCACACCACCGCCCCCACCCCCTCCGCCACCCCCAGAGGCATCAGCTCCCACTCGTAATCACGCCCGATCAGCGAGTAGTACGCCTGGTGCGCCACATACCTCGCCCACCCATAACGCTCGCTTACCGCCAGCGACTTCATCAGCTGCCACCCCGAAAAGTTTGAGCACCCCACGTACCGAATCTTCCCCGCCCGCACGAGCCCGTCCAGCGTTCCCACCGTCTCCTCGATCGGAGTCATCGCGTCAAACGCGTGCAACTGAAACAGGTCGATGTAATCCGTCCCCAGCCTCTTGAGGCACCCCTCCACCGCTTCCGTCAGGTGATACCGACTCGACCCCACATCGTTCGGCCCCTCCCCCTGCCGAAAGGTCGCCTTCGTCGAGATAAGTACCTTTCCCCGCCGCCCCTTGATCGCCTGCCCCAGAATCGTCTCAGCCGCCCCACCCGAATACACGTCGGCGGCGTCGAACATCGTCAGCCCGTGCTCGAGGCATACGTCCACCAGTCGCGTCGCCTCGGCTACGTCGCTGCTCCCCCATGCTTCGAAAAACTCCCCCTTCCCCCCGAACGTCCCCGTCCCGAACGACAACACCGGTACCTTCAAACCCGACCGGCCTAAAAGTCTGTATTCCATGTCAAAAACCATAGGCCCGCCCGCACGGGTACCCTCCAAAACACCTGTCTTCAACGCCTGGACCGTCCGCGGGTATCCTTAATCAAGCAACCGTTTCACCCGAGGTTCCGCCCATGGCCAGCCTTCCTCCGCCCCACGTCATCGCGGCCCACCGTTTGGCCTTCGGTCTCGGCGTCGGCACGGAAACCCTCACCGAAGGCCGCCTGCCCGACTGGCTTGCCGACCAGCTCGCCCCCGACGACGCCAAAGACGCCGACGTCGCCCGCCGCCTCGCAGCCGCCACCTTGCACATGAAGTACCCCGCCGGCGAAGAGGAGGGCACCAAGTGGCCCGCCGTCGACGACCACCGCCACCTCACCTCCCTCGACCGCCCCATCCGCGAGCTCTGGCACCTCGCCGACTGGGGCAAGAAAATGAATTACTCCGAACGCATCCGCCCCTTTCACGACGTCTTCGTCGCAACCTGGATCCGCGCGGTGTACTCCAAGTACCAGCTCCGCGAAGTCATGGTCGACTTCTGGCACAACCACTTCAACGTCAACTCAGACGTCGACATCACCGTCGCCATCGCGCTGCCCACTTACGACAAAGACGTCATCCGCAAACACTGCTTCGGAAACTTCCGCGCCTTCCTCGAAGCCGTCGCCTCCAGCACCGCCATGCTCCGCTATCTCAACAACGGCGCCTCCCGCGCCTCCCCCGCCAACGAAAACTACGCCCGCGAACTCTTCGAACTCCACACCCTCGGCCAGCCCGCCTACCTCAACCACCTCTACAACCGCTGGCGCGACGTTCCCGGCGCCCTCGACGGAAAACCCGCCGGCTACATCGACCAAGACGTCTACGAAGCCGCCCGCGCCTTCACCGGCTGGACCTACGGCAGCGGAGACTACGCCCGCGACGGCGAACACCTCCCCCGCACCGGCGAGTTCCTCTACTACGAACTTTGGCACGACAACTACCAAAAACGCATCCTCGGCGTCGAGTTTGATCCCAACCAGCCCCCCCTCGCCGACGGCAGAAAAGTCCTCGACCTCGTCGCCAACCACCCCGCCACCGCCCGCTTCGTCTGCACCAAGCTCTGCCGCCGACTCGTCTCCGACAATCCCCCCGAAAGCCTCATCACCGCCGCCATCGCCAGCTGGACCGCAGCCGCCGCCGCACCCGACCAAATCGCCCAAACAATCCGCACCATCGTCCTCTCCGAAACCTTCGCAACCACCTACGGCCAAAAGGTCAAACGCCCCCTCGAATTCACCGCCGCACTGCTCCGCGGAACCTCAGCCGAGTTCACCCCCGACGGGAACTTCTTCTGGGCCATGGGCAACACCAACCAAAAACTCTTCCAGTGGCCCACCCCCAACGGCCACCCAGACGACCAAAACTACTGGCTGTCCGCCTCCACCATGCACAACCGCTGGACCTTCCCCCTCGCCGCCCTCCAAGGCTGGTGGTCCAATGTCGGAACCACGCTACTCCGCTCCACCCCCCCCACCGCCACCTCCCCCAAACAACTCACCGAATACTGGACCACCCCGCCTCCTCGGATACCTCCCCCCAGACCCCACGTTCTCCACCCTCGTCAAGTTCACCGCCCAAAACGACAACCCCGACAACCCCCTCCCGGGAGGCGACCGCCAAACCCTCGACCGCCTCACCCAACTCGTCTCCCTCATCGCCATGACCCCCGAATTCCACCTCAGATGACCCCCGCGATCAACCACGCCTGTTTTTCGAGTTTTCCCTGAGAATTTCGAACCTTCCTTCGGATTTCGGATTAATTTCCTCTCGACCCGAGAACCCCATGACCTCCACAACCCCCACCCGGCGCGACTTCATGATCGGCTGCTCCTCCGCCATCGCCGCCCTCGCCGGTAGCAGGCTCGTCAATGTCTCCTTCGCCGCCCCCGCCGGCGCCGAGGGCGCGCAAGATACCTCCGACCGCATCCTCGTCGTCCTCTTCCTCCGCGGCGGCATGGACGCGCTCCACTTCCTCGCCCCCGTCAACGACAAAGATTACCTCGCCGCCCGACCCGCCAACCTCCGCCTCTCCGACAACGGCGACGACAAAGCCCTCCCCCTCTCCTCCGCCATCCCCAACCTCGACTTCCGCCTGCACCCCGCCGCGCACCTTCTCAAAGACCTCTACGAATCCAAAGACCTCGCCTTCATCCACGCCTGCGGAATCACCGACGGAACCCGCTCCCACTTCGAAGCCATGGACCTCATGGAACGCGGCGTCCCCGGCTCGGGCAGCCCCACCCCCGGAATGGGCATGGGCATGGGTGGGATGGGCAGCGGCGGAATGTCGGGCAAACCCCCCTCCGCCAAGTCCGCCCCACGCCAGAACCTCGCCACCGGCTGGCTCACCCGCTACGCCCAGCAAATCCCCGGAAAAGGCCTCCTCCCCGTCGCCAGTGGCAACAGCGCGCTCCCCAACTCGCTCCTCGGATTCGGCCCGGCCATGCCCATCTCCAACGCAGCCGAGTTCCGGTTCCAAGGCTCCGGCGAACAACTCGCCGCCCTCCGCAAGCTCTACTCCGGCCAAGACCCCCTCCACGCCTCCGGCACCCACGCCCTCTCCGCCTTCGACGCCGTCCAATCCAAGCTCCCCAAAAACCCCGACGGCTCGAACAAACCCTACTCCCCCGACCACAACGCCGAATACGGCGACTCCGAGATCGGCCGCTCCCTCCGCTCGGTCGCCCAACTCGTCAAAATGAACCTCGGCCTCCGCGTCGCCACCGTCGATTTCGGCGGCTGGGATACCCACCTCTCCCAAACCTACTACTTCCCCATCCTCGTCAAACAGCTCTCCACCGCCCTACACGCCTTTTACAACGACCTCTCCGCACACCGCTCGAAACTGAACATCGTCGTCCAAACCGAATTCGGCCGCCGCCTCAAAGCCAACCTCTCCAACGGCACCGACCACGGCCACGGCGGCGTCATGATGGTCCTCGGCGGCGGCGTCCGCGGCGGGCAAATTCTTGGAAAATGGCCCGGCCTCGCCACCCACCAACTCGACTCCCGCGCCGACCTCGCCGTCACCACCGACTTCCGCTCGGTCTTCGCCGAAGTCCTCACCGCCCGATTCAACCTAGCCGACAGCAC